>JAZNGL010000142.1:0-5936 GCA_045576435.1 Clostridia bacterium | reverse complement strand
ACAATCAGGTTCGTGAACTTTTGACAAAATATGGCAAAATTGATATAATCTGGTTTGACTTTACATATCCAACCATGGATAGCATCAGGAATGAATATAATCAGTTTGCAATACGTGATTATAAAGATTGGATGGGCTGGACATCAACAGAGACTTGGGATAGTGAAGGCTTAATAAAGATGATAAGAGGAATCAACCCTGATATTATCATTAATGACAGAACGGGTATTCCGCAGGATACAAAAACCCCTGAACAAACTCACACAAAGGATTGGCCAAGAGATCCTGAAACAGGCGAAAGAATTGTTTGGGAATCTTGCCAAACATTTTCGGGTTCATGGGGATATAATCGTGATGAGATGAGCTGGAAAACTCCTGATATGCTTCTTAGAATGCTTATTTCTTGCGTATCAAGAGGTGGTAACCTTTTGATGAATGTTGGACCAACTGCAAGGGGTGTGTTTGATAAGAGAGCAGATGCTGCACTTAATGTTTTTGCTGAATGGATGAAATATAATAGCCGTTCAATATATAACTGCACAATGGCAGAACCTGAATTTAAAGAGCCAATGGGCACTCTTTTAACGCAGTCAGAAGATGGAAAGAAATTATATATTCATTTGATTGACTATCCATATTCATCAGTAATAATGGAGAATTTAACTGATAAAATCGATTATGCACAGTTCTTGCACGATGGCTCTGAAATTGAGTATCGTTTCCAAAAGAACGGCACAGTTGCATTTTTGGTTCCGGGAATCAGACCGGATGTTACAGTTCCTGTTATTGAAGTTTTTCTTAAGTAAATTTAAATAAATGTGCTTTTAAAATACCGAAGTGAAATTTCACTTCGGTGTTTTTGATTAAAGGAGTTAAATGAGAATATGAGAATAAACTTTTGCCTGCTAGAGATAAAATAAAAACGACAGTTTCTTATTGAAACTGTCATTTTTTGGTGCCGGTGATCGGGGTCGAACCGATACGGTATTGCTACCACAGGATTTTGAGTCCAGCGCGTCTGCCAATTCCACCACACCGGCAAATTAACAACATATTGGATTATAGCACAAAATTATTCATATTGCAAGAGTTTTTGCAAAAATTTTTGAAAAAGTTTTAGATTTGACAGAGTGTGTTGTATTGACATGAAAAAAGATTTATGCTATAATGATGACGCTATGTTAAATTGGGGTGTTAGCGGTACTCTGTAACCCACAATCCGCTATAGTGGGGATGAAAACTTGTGTTGAGGGGTAAAGATTGTTTTGCAGACTCAGTTAGGTGGCGTTGACGATTTGGTCCTGCGCAATTGAAACCTGTGAACCACGTCAGGGCAGGAATGCAGCAGCGTTAAGCAGTTCTTTTTGATGTGCCGCGGGAGTGCCGGGTCTGAGCAAACCGATTGTTTAACGGAGATGTTTTTACTTCGAACTCAAGCGCATAGCTTTTTATTTTTTATGCTGAAAAAGGAGGCTGAGTCATGGCTGAGTCATATCAAGCACTTTACAGAAAGTGGAGACCGCTTAAATTTGAAGATGTTGTGGGGCAGGAACATATATCTGAAACCCTTAAAAACAGCGTGATGTCAGGCAGAATTGCTCATGCCTATTTATTTTGTGGAACAAGAGGAACAGGAAAAACATCGAGTGCTAAAATATTTTCACGAGCAGTTAATTGCCCGAATTCATCTGACGGAAATCCCTGCAATGAATGCGAAACATGCAAGGGTATAATGAATGGGAGCATTCTGGATGTTTGTGAAATGGATGCGGCAAGTAATAATGGTGTTGATAATATCCGTGGAATTCGTGATGAAGTTATTTATGCACCTGTTGATAGTAAATATAAGGTTTATATCATTGATGAGGCACACATGCTGACAACAGAGTCTTTCAATGCACTTTTAAAGACTCTTGAAGAGCCGCCTGGACATGTTATCTTTATTCTTGCAACAACCGAGCCTCAAAAAATTCCGGCAACAATTCATTCGAGATGTCAAAGATTTGATTTCAGACGAATTGGGCTTGATGATATTTCGAAAAGGCTCAATAAAATTGTCAAAGCAGAAAACATTGCAATAACTCCTGATGCAGTTGAGCTGGTTGCGGAGCTTGCAGATGGTTCAATGCGTGATGGACTTAGCATACTTGACCAGTGTGCAGCACATTCAACCTCTCAATTGCGTTATGACGATGTGGTTGAAATAATTGGCGTTGCAGATAAAAAGATTTTGTTTGAGATTGCGGAATATATTTCAGACGGAAATGTTCGTGATGCTCTGATGACAATAGACGATTTTCTTAAAAAAGGTAAAGAAATACAAAACTTTTTTGAAGAGCTGATAATGCACTTCCGAACGCTTATGATTTGTAAATCTACGGAAAATCCTGTTGATATAATCGAAAGCACGGCGGAAACAGCAGAAAAATATAAGAAACAGTCAGAAAAATATACAATAGATAAATTATTATATATAATTTCGCAGTTGGGTGAATATTTACTCCAGGCAAAACGTATGTCAACCCCAAAGGTTGCCGTTGAGATGGCAATTGTGAAGCTTTGCAAGGTTGAAAGCGGAGAGTCAAATCAAGAGTTGTTGGCACGTATTGACAGGCTTGAAAAAGAAATAAATGAGTTAAAAACATCGGGAGTGGCAATAAAAAATTCAACCAGAACCTCAGCGAAAAACACTCCTGCCATAGCGGCAGAAAGGAAAGAGGTTGAGATTAAAGAGCCTGCACCACATGAAGAAAATGCGGTGAAGTGGGACAAGTGGCAAGAGGCTCTTAGCTTGATAAAACAGGAAAGTAAAAGCCTTTATACATTTTTGTTTAAGGCAGAAGCACTTTATTTTGGTGATGAAATTGAACTTGTTTTAACGAGCGAAATGGCATATGATAAAATTAATACACCTGAGGGGAAAAAATATCTATCGGATTTGTTTAGCAATGTTCAGGGTGCAGCAATGCATGTTGTTGTATCCCGAAAAGGTGAGCTAAAACGAAGAGATGGTGGAACGCCATCAATATTTGATATTGCAGCTAAAAAGGATTTGCTTGGTGATAAAATGACAATTATCGAAAAATAGCAAAAATAAATTTGAGAGATGAGAGAGTGCATATTATTAAGCGCAATTTATTTCAGGGGGGCTTAATAACAGACGCTGATAAAAAGCGAAAATTAAAGATAAAGGAGTGCTAAAAACATGGCAAAGGGTGGATTTCCACGCGGAATGGGCGGCGGAGGAGCAAATATGAATCAAATGCTCAAGCAGGCAAAGAAAATGCAGGAGCAAATGCTGAAAATGCAGGAAGAGATGGAAGAAAAGGTATATGAGGCAACAGCAGGTGGCGGAGCTGTTACTGTTAAAATCAATGGAAAGCACGAGCTTCAGGAAATTAAAATTAAGCCTGAGGTTGTTGATGCTGACGATATTGAAATGCTAGAAGACCTTATTATGGCAGCAGTTAACGAGGCTTTTAGAAAAGCAGAGGCAAGTTCTGCAGATGAGATGAGCAAGCTAACAGGCGGTCTTAATATCCCCGGACTTTTTTAAACAGAATTTAAATGTGTTTCAGATATATCAAAAACTAATGTTGTTTATATCAAAAAAGGTATTGTCAATTTTGTAATTATGTGTTAGAATAAAAAATGTTAAAAGTTTAACAATCTAATACAATAATTAAAAGGAGAAATAAAAATGGCTCGTTTTACATTACCACGTGACCTCTATCATGGTGAAGGCGCATTAGAGGCACTAAAAACACTTAAAGGTACTCGCGCAATGGTTTGTGTGGGCGGCGGTTCGATGAAAAAATTTGGTTTTTTGGATAAGGTTGTTGCTTATTTAAAGGAAGCAGGCATGGAGATTGAGCTCTTTGAAGGAATTGAGCCGGATCCGTCTGTTGATACAGTTATGCGTGGGGCAGAAGCAATGAAGGCTTTTGAGCCTGATTGGATTGTTGCAATCGGTGGTGGTTCACCAATTGATGCTGCAAAGGCTATGTGGATTAAATATGAATATCCTGAAATTACATTTGAAGAAATGTGTGTTGTTTTTGGTATTCCTGAGCTTCGTAGGAAAGCAAGATTCTGTGCAATTCCGTCAACTTCGGGAACTGCAACAGAAGTAACAGCTTTTTCAGTTATCACAGATTATGAAAAGGGTATTAAATATCCTCTTGCAGATTTTGAAATTACACCAGATGTTGCTATTGTTGACCCATCTCTTGCTGAAACAATGCCTAAAAAGCTCACAGCTCACACGGGTATGGATGCAATGACACATGCTGTTGAGGCCTATGTTTCAACTGCAAACAGTGAGTTTACAGACCCTCTTGCGATTTTTGCAATAAAGATGATTCAGGACAATCTTATTGGTTCTTATAATGGTGACACTTCGAAAAGAGCTTCAATGCACAATGCACAATGCCTTGCTGGTATGGCGTTTTCAAACGCTCTTTTGGGAATTGTTCATTCAATGGCTCACAAAACAGGTGCTATTTTTGAAGACCTTGGTGCACATATTATTCATGGTGCAGCCAATGCAATGTATCTTCCAAAGGTTATTGCGTTCAATTCAAAGAATGAAACTGCAAAGAAACGTTATGGCGTGATTGCAGATTATATGAATCTTGGTGGAGCAGATGACGATGAAAAGGTTGCAAATCTTATTAAATATCTTCGCAACATGAACGATGAACTCAATATTCCGCAGTGTATTAAAAACTATGGTTTGGATAGTTTGCCTTGCGAAGAAGGGTTTGTTCCTGAAAACATTTTCCTTGAGAGACTTCCTGAAATTGCTAAAAATGCAGTTGCAGATGCTTGCACAGGCTCTAATCCAAGAAATATTTCTGTTGAGGAAATGGAAAAGCTTCTTAAGTGCTGCTATTATGACACAGAGGTTGATTTTTAATAAAAAACAGAGGTTAAAAAGAGGGTTCAAAATGGACCTTCTTTTTTTGTTTGAAAATATTGACAAGATTTGAGCAAATAGATATAATTAATGTGATGAAAGAATTATATGATTAATTTAATCTGATAGGAGGTTTTTTAATGTATAAAATAGATGCACATAATCATCCTGATATAGGGATGACTTATGAAAAATATTTAAAAGACATTGACGAAAAAGGCATTGACAAGGTTTGTCTGCTTTCGGTGGAAAGCCCAATGCACGAAAATTCCGCAGGAAATTATAGCAACCTGCCAGCAATTATTAGTAATGGGGTAGTTTTATCTTTTGAAAGATGCCTTAACTATTATGAAAAATCGCCCGAAAGATTTATTTTAGGTTATGCACCAGACCCAAGACTGCCGTATGCTGTTCGAAAAATGAAAGCGGCAATTGATACCTTTGAGGTTAAAATTTGTGGTGAAGTAAAGTTCAGAATGGCATATGATAATGCGGATGCGATAGATTTATTTAATTATTGTGGCGAAAGAGGAGTTCCTGTTGTTTTACATATGGATGTTCCGGGCGCACATCAAGGCAGCGGTGGTTCGCAGTGGCCGCATATCTGGTATGGCGGTGACATATTTATGCTGGAGCGTCTTCTTCAGCAATGTCCAAACACAAACTTTTTAGGACACGCACCTGCATTCTGGGGAGCGATTTCCAATGATGAACAGTGGCGGACAACGGCATATCCAACGGGCCCTGTTATTCCTGGTGGAAAAATTGAGGAAATGCTTGAAAAATATGATAATTTATATTGTGACTGCTCGGCAGGCTCAGGCCTTATTGCAATGAAGAGAGATGTTGAATACACTAAAAAGCTCATGCTTAGGCATCCCGACAGATTTGTTTTTGCGAGAGATAATTCCAAAACTGATTTAGTGGAGTTTTATGATGGACTCAACATGCCAGAGGATGTTCGTGAGATGTTTTATCATAAGAATATAGAAAGACTTATTGGCTTACAAAATAATTA
>JAZNGL010000141.1:0-10015 GCA_045576435.1 Clostridia bacterium | reverse complement strand
TGTAGCACAAATGATGTTCTCGCATATCCATTATAACAGATATTTTGAATTCTGGCGAGTAGTTTCTGTTTTTTCTTCCTGTTTTACCCATAAAAATATGCACCTCCAAAAGTGTCTAACTTTTGGGGTGCATATCATTTTAAATCGATAACCCGGTGTTTTAAAAATTCTTATACTATTTTTTTCTCCAGATATTCGAGTGAAAGGCGAACCATTTCATCTCCAATTTCCTTCGATGCCTCTGCGGCACTTTTGGTGAACCAATGTTCAATATCTCCAAGACGTTCAAGTTTAACCGCATCAGGATAAAGTGACATCAAAATTGAACATTCATATTTCCCCGCATGATCATAGCCGGTTGCATTCTGCACCTCAGTGCTCATTGTTGGAATAACCTTAATCCAACTAAACGGGTCGTCTCCACCACCAAGATTTTCATAGTAGCTTGCATAATTCTCGCTACCCCACCAGCCACGGCCTTGTGTTTTTTCAAGATATCGCATTGTTGCACGCTTTGCAGCTTTCATATAGCTAAGTGTCATTGGCATGCAGTTTTCTTGTTCAAACTGATGATGAATTACAACATAAATATTTCTAAGACCCGCATCAAGCATATTCATAAAAATCTGAAAAAGATATGCTTCAAAAACATCTTCTTCAATATGCACTGTGCCGCTTGTTTCATCGGCAACTGCATAGCTCGAAGGACTATAATAGATTGTTGGCGCAATCATAATTTCCTTCTTTTCAGCAAGTTTCTTAATCAACCCTTCTGCAACTAAGGTATCGCAACCATATGAACAATGCGGACCATGATATTCAACTGTACCCCCGCAGATAACTGTGGGAATTCTGTTTTCTTTAACACGGTCAAGTTCTCTTGGAAAACTCATATTATATTCCATATTAACACCTCTTATTTTTTAGAAATCAAGTTCAATTAAGCCTTTCTTTAAGTAATCTGTCATTGAATGACAGCCATCCTTAGTTATTGCAATACCCTTTTCCCAACGAACGCCAAAGCCATCGCCTGAGATAAATGTATCAACCTGGAATGTCATGTTTTCTTCAAGCTTATAGTCACTGATTGTTTCCATCCAAGGAGCTTCAACCTCAATCATACCTGTTCCATGACATGGACCATAAACAAAGTTATCCTTGAATCCGTTATCAACATACATTTTATAAAAATCCTTTGCAACATCACTTGCAATAACGCCTGCTTTAAGTTGGTTAACTGTCCAGTCATGAGCCTCTTTACAGAACTCAACAACTCTTCTTCTCTCGCCTTCAAGCTTACCCATAACAACAGGAAGTCCAATTGCAGGTGAATATCCGTCAATTTTTGCAGATAAGTTAAGCTGTACAATATCGCCTTTGTTTATTGTTCTGTAACCGCTACGTGATATTGCATGGCTTGTTGATTTTTCACTGAAAACATACATTGGAAGACCTTCATATTCTGCGCCTTCTTCATATATAACCTTCTGTGCAATACCAACCATCTGAAGTTCAGTTACACCCGGCTTAAGATTACGGATAACCTCATCTGTTGCGATATCAACAATACGGAAGCCCTCCTGAATACAAGCAAGCTCATTTTTACTCTTGATTTTACGGAGTTCAACCATAATTTCATTACATTTAACAATTTCTGCCTTCGGATAGCTTTCCTTAAGACCTTCAAAAATTGGAAGAGTACACTCAACATAGCTACCAAGACCAATTTTAATATTTTCGCCTGAAACACCAATTGCTTTAAACACATCTTTAAAAGTGTCTGCATGAAGTTCAGGATATGATGGATCTGCTGATTCTCTGAATTCTCTGAGGCAGAAAATTTTATCAATTTTTGCAACGTCCTGTGCAAAAATAATACACTCAGGGCCAACCATAAGTGCCGCATCGCCTGTTGCAGAGATCGCAACACCTGCACGCTCAAAAAGTGGCCAGAAACCGCTGAAATATCTCGCATTAGCATAATCTGATTCTGTGCTTGAAACAACCATAACGTCAAGCCCTTTTTCGCGAACCAACTTTGCAGCTCTCTGAATTCTTTCTTTATACTCATAATCAGGGATACAAATTCTACTCATTTTACATTTCTCCTAACTTAAATTTATTTGATTCCATTATAACAAATAAATTTTAAATTGTATTTAGAAAATATTAAATTTTTTTTACACAATTGTAAATAATTTTAATATTGACCAAAATAAATTTTTATGCTATTATATCATAAAAGGAGATGTCTTTATGGACTTTAAATTAAAAAATTTTAAAAGGGCTCTTTCTGTTAAAAAAATTGCAAATATACATTATTTTGAATTTACCAAAAAATATCATACCTTCAGGGATAAGCATCCGTTTCGCGAATTAGTTTATGTTGACAGTGGTGTTATAAACGTTAATTCCGAGGGTTATTGTGGAAAGCTTGGAAACAATAATCTTATAATACATAAAGCAAACGAAGAACACTCACTGGTATGTTCCGAGGAAACTGCACCAAATGTCATAATTATCGGTTTTGAATGTGATTCTCCTGAACTTGATACTTTTTCAACGCATCCGATTGAACTAACTGCGGAATGCAGAAAGCTATTAACCGAGATAATTCGCGAAGGTCGTTGTGTTTTTCTTCCTCCGTATGATGTGCCGAATGTAACTGATATGAAAAAGCGTAAGGAATATGTTTTTGGCGCCGACCAGATGATACAACTTAAACTTGAAACTCTTTTCATTGAGTTGATACGTTGCAGAACTGCATCACCCTCTGTTGGTTACACAAGTGTTCCTAACGCTAAAATTGAAGAAATACATAGATATATCCTTGCAAATTTCAGGCAAAGAATAAATCTTGATGAGCTTTGCTTCATATATGGCACAAACAAAACAACATTATGCCGAGAATTTAAAAACGCCTATGGAGAAACTGTTATAAGTTTAATAAATAAACTTCGAATTAAAGAGGCAAAGAAATTGATGCGTGAAAATGACATTAATTTGTCACAAATATCTGTCAATTCAGGATTCACATCAATACACTATTTCAGCAGATTTTTTAAACAACACGAAGGAAAATCTCCATCAGAATATATTAAGACTATTAAAGCAAACTTAGATATATAAAAATGAGGTGTAGCGAAACGCTACGCCTCATTTTAGTTTTTAAGTTCAACAATAGTTACGCCATTTTCGCCCTCGCCATACTTTCCTTGGCGAAAAGTCTTAACATGCGGATGTCGTCTTAACATATCATGGATACCTGATCTCAAAATACCCATTCCTTTGCCGTGTATCAGCGTGACAGATGGAAGTCCTGCCATAATTGACTGGTCAAGAAACATATCAACCTCCATAAGCGCTTCTTCAAGCTGCATTCCACGTAAATCAATCTCTGTTTTAATTGCCTTTATTGTCGCTTCGTTATGCTTGTTTGGAACAAATCTCATCAGATTTTTCTTTGTTTCATCCTCTAATATAACAAGATTTGAAAGCTTTGATGTTGTTTTCATTATCCCCATCTGAATAATTGCAGTTCCATTTTTTTTGTCAATCGAAACAACTGTTCCTTTGTCGTTCAAATCAACAAGCAAAACAGATGACCCGGGCTTTAAATCATTTATATTTGTTTTAGTTGGTATGTGTTTCTTGGTTTGAACAGGTTTTTTTGTCTTTTTAATTTTTAAATTAAGTTCCTTGCGCACTTCCTCCATAGCGCGAATTGCCTCTTTTTCATCGCGCTCTTTTTTGAGTTTGCGAAGCTTGTCCAATGTTTCGTCTGCTTCTTTTTTTGCGCTCTCAATAATTTCAGTTGCTCTTTTGTCAGCATTACTCAGAATTTTTTCTTTCTGCTTTTCTAACTTTTCACGTTCTGCCTTAAGCTCTGCCTTTAGCGTTGCAACCTCATTTCTGAGTTGCTCCTGCTCATCTCTTGCACTCTCACCTTTAATTCGGTTTTCTTCAATAACAGATAAAACATCCTCAAACTTTACATTTTCACTTGAGAGCATTTCCTGAGCATTTTTAATTATGAAATTTGATAATCCTAACTTTTGCGATATTGCAAACGCGTTGCTCTTTCCCGGTATTCCAATCAAAAGCCGATATGTTGGGCTTAAGGTTTCAACATCAAATTCACATGACGCGTTTTTAACCCGTTCTGTTGAAAGTGCATATAACTTAAGTTCGCTATAATGCGTGGTTGCAACAGTCTTTGCCCCCAAATTTTTTGTATATTCAAGTATTGCATTTGCAAGTGCTGCACCCTCTGTTGGGTCTGTTC
Organism: Clostridia bacterium; assembly: GCA_045576435.1. Lineage (GTDB taxonomy): Bacteria > Bacillota > Clostridia > Monoglobales > Monoglobaceae > CAKSIW01. The sequence continues at coordinate 5,730 of JAZNGL010000141.1, read as the reverse complement.
CCGCGCCCAGCTCATCAAAAAGAACAAGCGACGAAGGCGTTAATTTTTCAAGAATATGCACAATATTCTTCATATGTGCAGAAAATGTGCTTAAGCTTTGCTCAATGCTCTGCTCATCACCAATATCAGCAAAAATCGCGTCAAAAACAGATAGAACAGTTCCATCATCTGCAGGCACATGTAAGCCCGCTTGTGCCATAAGTGAAAACAATCCAATTGTTTTAAGAACAACAGTTTTTCCACCTGTGTTTGGTCCTGTTATAATAAGACTATCAAAATCATAGCCAATCGTAATATTTTGAGGGACAACTGTCTTAGTGTTAAGAAGTGGATGTCTTCCATTCTTAATCATAATTTGACCTTTATCATTCATTTTAGGACAAACTGCACGCATCTCAAGTGCAAGCTTTGCCTTTGCAAAGCATACGTCAAGGTCAATTATTCCCTCATAATTATATTTAACTGTATCAATAATCTCTGCAACAAGAGCTGTAAGCTCTGAAAGAATTTTCTCAATTTCAAGCTTTTCTGCAACAGCTAATGTCTGTATATTGTTATTTGATTCAACAACACCCGCGGGTTCAATAAAAACCGTTCCACCAGAAGCCGACATATCATGAACAATACCCTGAACATCGCCTCGACATTCTGCTTTAACAGGCACAACATAGCGATCATTGCGCATAGTTATAATAGGATCCTGAAGGAACTTTCGATAATGAGGTGAGTGAATCATATTATTTAGGGTATCCTTGATTTTTTCACCTGCACGATGAATTTTTTTTCTTATATTATAAAGTTCTGTGCTTGCTCCATCTGCAATTTCTGTTTCAGAAATTATTGATGTGCTTATTCTCTCCTCAACCTGACGATTAGCCACAAAACAACTGAAGAAATCATCTAAAACACCCTCATGGCCATCATAATACTTTCTTAATTTATCTGCACATTTAAGAATTGCTGCAACATTCAAAAGTTCAGCAGCAGATAGAATTCCACCCACATTCACCCTTTGCACAAGTTCTGAAACTCCACTAATCATTGAGATTGGTGGTGCAGAGTATTTAAGAATAATAACCGACGCTGCATCTGTTTCCGCAAGCATTTTTTCAATTTTTTTGAGCGTTATTTCTGGTTTTAAACATTCCGCTCTGAGCTTTGCCTCGTCATTCACAGCATGTTCTGCAAGCTTTTGGGTTATTTTATTAAATTCAAGTGTCCGTAATGTTTTTTCTTCCATATAATCCTACCTAAAAACAAAATATTAAAGCATTTTTTCCCTGAGCTCTGCTCCACTTTCCCTGCAGATATATGACGGTGGAACATCAAGCACCGTTTTGCATCCCATCTGTCCTTCTTTGTTCATTCTATACGCCGCACGCGCATATGAAACAATAACTGATGCTGTAAACTCAGGATTTGAATCAAGCTTTAAGCTATATTCAATCAAATGCTGATGCTCACCCTCAAATCCCGTTTTCCCACTCCTTATTACAAATCCACCATGAGGTATTCCGCTATGTTCGCGTTTTAACTCCTCTTCTGTAATAAAATTCACCGTTGTGTCATAATCCGCAAAATAGTGCGGCATGGTTTTTATTTCGTTTTCAATGCGGGATTTATCGGCACCTTCCTCCGCCACAACATAACAAACTCTTGTGTGTTTTTCTCTTGTTGAAAGCTTAGGACATTCACCCATTCTAACCAATTTCAGTGACTCATCAACGGGAACCGTATATTGTTTTGCATCCTTAACTCCATCTATCCGCCTGATTGCATCAGAATGACCCTGGCTCACACCTTTGCCCCAAAAGGTATAATCCTCCCCATCAGGAAGAATTGCACTTGCATAAATGCGATTAAGCGAAAACATTCCTGGATCCCAACCAACCGATATAATACCGATTTTTCCTGATTTTTTTGCAACCCTATCAACATTTTCAAAATGTTCTGGAATTTTAGCATGCGTATCAAAGCTATCAACAACATTAAAATAATTTGCATATTCAGGCGTCTGAATTGGTAAATCCGTTGCACTCCCGCCACATAAGATGAGGACATCAATCTCATTCTTCATCTCTAAAAGCGATTCCACACCTAAAACATCAACCCCAATTGTATTAATCTTAACAGTTTTGGGATCACGGCGAGTAAAAACCGCCTTTAACTCCATATCATCATTCTGTCTGATTGCGGCTTCAATTCCTCTTCCTAAATTTCCATATCCAAGTATTCCTATTTTTATTTTCATTTGAATTTTCCTTTCATTAGTTGCAATTTATATCATTCATTTTCAAACAAAGGCGTTGAAAAATATCTCTCTGCCGTATCCGGAAGAACCGTAACAACCGTCTTTCCCTTGCCAAGTTTCTTTGCGAGTTTTATTGCAGCAGCAACATTCGTACCACCTGAAATTCCGCACATCAATCCCTCACATCTTGCAAGCTTTTTAGATGTTTCAATCGCCTCATCATCTGTAATAATACAGATGTCGCTATATATACCACAATTCAAAATCGGCGGAATAATTCCGTCTCCAATTCCCATCTGCAAATGCGTTCCAATATTTCCGCCCGCAAGAATCGCAGCATTTTCAGGCTCAACTGCCCAGATTTCAATATCAGGGTTGAGCTTTTTTAAACATTCACCAATACCCGTAATAGTTCCGCCTGTGCCAATACCCACACAAAATCCATGTATTGGGCGGTTTGCTTGCTCTATTATTTCTTCAGCCGTATGTAACACATGCGCCATCGTGTTTGCCTCATTTTCAAATTGTTGAGGCACATATACATTTTTATCCTCTTTTGCCATTTTTAACGCTAGAGCAGTGCATTCCTTAATACATTTGCCAATATCTCCGTCGTCATGGACAAGAATAACCTCTGCACCATAGTGTTGGACAATCTTTCGTCTTTCAACACTAACAGAATCAGGCATAATGATTTTTGCAGCATAACCTTTAACCGCACAAACTAACGCAAGACCTATTCCTTGGTTACCGCTAGTTGGTTCAACAATAATGCTATTTTCGTGAAGAAGCCCTTGTTTTTCTGCTTCAAGAATCATATTATATGCTGTTCGGGTTTTAATTGAACCACCAATATTCACACCCTCAAATTTAACTAAAATTTCAGCATCATTTTCACTCGTCATTCTATTGAGTTTCACTAACGGCGTGTTTCCTATTGCATCTAAAATATTGTTGCATAACATAAAAGCATCACATTCTTTCTTTTAAATCAAATATCGAGCACTTGCCATTTTAAACTATTCTAATTATATAATAACAATAGTTCCTTGTCAAACCATTTCTGATATTTTTATAAATAATATAACAACCCGACACATTCCCAAAACTTAAAGGAAAATGTCGGGTTCTGTTATTTATATTATATTCAAAAACTCAAATATGGTTAATACAAAACTTCAAATTCTTCTTTTTCAACTGCCTTAAGCTCACCAGGATTGAGAACATGCTCAACTTTATGTGTGCCATAATCAATTGTTGCAAAGATTTTGTTGTCGAAATCGCTATTAAAGAGATAAACCTTGTCGCCCTCATAAACCGCAAATTTCAAGCTATCAGCACCATATACTTTGATATCTGCTAATCTATGGCTTGCTGTGATTATTTCGCGAACTAATGTCTGATACATCTGGAAACCTGCACCCGATGGATATTCAAGAGTTGTCATAAGCATAGCGTAACCTTCACCACACTTATTTTCAACCAAAGATGCAGGCAAGCTGTCAACATCCTCTTCTCTGAAACGATTTGCAAGACGTGCAGTTGGAACACCTGTTGTAAGCTCAGCTTTCGCATAGTTAATATAACCATCAGCAAAGTATGGATCCGAAAACTCAACTCTTGATCTTGGATATAAAAACTCAGGAACAATACTAGACATAAACTTGTTTCCGTCCTCTGTGCAGAACATATTCTTTGCATCAAGATTACATCCAAACAAATCGCTTACCTTACCATCCTTAATAAGCTCAATCTTATCACTGCGGTCATTGTTTGTGTTAAGATGTGCAGCAGTCATTAACAAACGACCACCCTGCTCAACAAATTTCTTGAGGTTATCATATATTTCATCTGTCATTGTATTCCAGCCAACAAAGATCAAGTAGTCATATTTACAGAATATGTCTGCACCAACTGTTGCAGGGATAACATCATAGTTACCATATGCCGGAGCACCCGAAAGGTCAACCTCACCAACATTATGTATGTCAGCCCAATTTCTCTTGGTTTTGATTGTGTCGAGTATCCTCCATGTATATTCAGGAGCGCTATAACCATATTCCTTCTGCTTGTGTCCACGCCAGAGCGAGCCACCGCTATGTCTGAAACTATATCCATCAAGGTTTCCACGGACAAATGCAACCTTAACCTTTGGTCCTCCAACCGGACGGCCATCATTCTTTGTAAACTTTGCAAAATCCGAGAGACTTCTTCTATAGTATTCTGAATATGGGTTATCATAACCCCAATCATCGCCATGTGTGTTTATTTTCTCATCGGCACTTTCAAGTTGGAATACACTTGCACCTGCCAAATAGAAATAATCATATCCCATTCTAAAGCGCTTAACCTTTAACGTGTCTGCATTATAAAGTCCTGCATACCAATTATGTGGCAAATAAGTTGCCCACATAGGACAATTATATGCTCTTGCTGCACCTCTCGTGAAAGCCGCACCTATTTCAACATCACCTACCCAAGTCTCAATTGTTGGGTATGTTACACCTGCCTCACACTCATAGCTTGTCATAGAGGTTGACTCTGTAACTGTTGTTCCAACTCCACAACCCATACTGTTACCCTCGGCATGTTCTGTGATTGTGTTAACAAAATAATCTTTCGCATCCTGCAAGTTTTCCCACTTTTTATCAAAAGGACACCAGTAGCCTGAAGCTTTACATGAAAGAACAGAACCTTCTTCTCCTAATATATATGCAAGGAAATATTCCCCTGCAATTTCTTTCATTTTTTTTGCTGTTTCATGTGTGAAACCAGCATGCTGTCTGTCTCCACCGCCACCAAATGAAAAATATATTTTATTTTTCGCCAAATATTCGGCCCACTCTAAAAAATAATGCTGTGGAATTTCTTTTGACATATCAATACCTGTCAACTGAAAATTTACATAGTTCATCCCCTGTGAAATTATCTTCTCATTGATTCTTGGTATGGCATCTTCCCAATTAACCAGATTGCCATATTCACCAACGCGTAGTCCATGAATTATTACATCTACATCCTTTTTGTTGTTCATAGTTAAGCTCCTTTTTGGTTTATTTTGCCGTTATTCACAATTGTAGCATATATACATTTTTTAGTCAAGCATCAAATTGCATAATTATATATTCTAGTATCGTGGATATCCTTACATCTCCCTTGAACACTCAATAAAAACCACTTTTTATGCATTTTTACCTGAAAATATTGTTGATAATTAATTGATGGACAAATAAATCTATATTTAATAAAATGAATTTGAAGGGTTCAATTATGAGTAAAAAGTTATCAAAATTATTTGTATGCTTTACCACCTGAAGAATTAAGAAAACAATTCAGCAAATTGTTTTTAGCGAAAGTTTGCAAAATGCGAAAGCATTTTGGTATCAGACAAAAACTCGCAAGAGTTTTATCCATCATGCGACGAAGCGTTGAAGATACAAAAAAGACCTAACCTTTCGGTTAAGTCTTTTTTCAGTTCC
>JAZNGL010000140.1:0-4863 GCA_045576435.1 Clostridia bacterium | reverse complement strand
ATTTTTGTTTTGAAAGCATATTTTTATTTTTTGTGATAATAAAATAGAAAAAATACCACAAAATAGTTGGGAGAAAAACGAGTTTTGTGTGTTCCCAGATGCTCTCGTTGATTGGTGAAATCAATGACGTTATCACGCTTGGGGCAAAATCATAAGCAAAGTGTAAAAGTGAACCTAAGATAAAGATAAATGGCACAGGAAATAAGAAAACACGTTTTATATTTATTGTTTTCATAATTTGAGCCTCCTTATGCTTAAAACATATGCGTGTTTTTTGAATTTATGATAGCATTTGCCAAATACTTGACGTTTCAGGAAAAATATAGTATGCTATAAAATAATTGATAAACCAATATTTGAGTTGTTTTATTAAAGATGCGATAATATAAATGTTTTAGAGGTGATATTGCTTGAAAAATAAAAATAAAACATTTTTAAGAGGCGCAATCGTATTGGCAACGGCTAATCTTGTTGTAAAAATAATAGGTGCAGTTTTTAAAATTCCGCTTTATGAACTGATTGGTAAAGAGGGAAGCGGGATTTTTAATGTTGCATATCAGATTTATACATTTATGTTTATTATAGCAACGGCGGGATTTCCGATTGCGGTCTCTAAGATGGTGGCAGAGAGCGTTGCGCGAAATGATGAATATGAGGCAAAAAGAGTTTTTGAAACTGCACGAATTCTATTGGGTATAATTGGTATCATTGGAAGTTTAGTGCTATATACCTTCTCGGATTCGCTTGCAAAAATGCTTGGAAATAATGATGCGGCATTAAGCATAAGGGTGATTTCACCTGCTGTTTTTTTTGTGTCATTGGTTTCGGCATATAGAGGATATTTTCAAGGACAGCAAAACATGTATCCTACAGCGGGTTCGGAAGTGATAGAGGCGGGAGCGAAGCTTGGAATAGGTATTATAACCGCACTCTTTTTCCTTAAAATGACCGTAAATCCAGAGCTGAGCAATGATTTTTCGTTTGCGTTGAAAGAGGTTTCTTCAATTGATACGCAAACACAACTTGCGGCGTCAGGTGCAATTTTTGGCGTTACAGTCGGCACGGTTTTATCCTTGCTGCTTATGATGCTGGTATATAGTTGTGGTGGAAAAGGTATAAAACCATTAAATGGTATAAAAATCCGTCGTAGAAGTTCAATAATGAAAGAGCTTATTCTTATTGCTATTCCTATTACGATTGGGGCATCGGTTTCAAGCTTAACAAGCCTGGTTGACCTTGCAACTATTATGAATAGATTAGTTGTTAATCCACAGGTTTTTGAGCAATATTCATTTTTGTTTGGTGAAGGAACAGAGTTTGCAAAAATTGCATTGTCAGAAGGCTGGGATAAGGCGACAATACTTGAAAAACAAGCAAATTCGCTTTATGGAATGTATACAGGTCAGGCACAGACAATGTTTAATTTGCCGTTAACAATTGTTGTTGCACTCAGTATGAGCATTGTTCCGGCAATTTCAACTGCATCTGTTGATAAAAAGACTAATGAATCAAAAACAATGATACAAAGCGTTTTGAGAATAACAATGATATTCGCTATGCCTTGTGCTGTGGGACTATCTGTTTTGTCAAAGCCGATACTAGGGCTGCTTTATAGTGATGCAGATGCATATATCCTGTTGCAAAAATTAGCCATAGCCGTTGTTTTTGTTTCTATTGTTTCGGTTAGTAATGCAGTTTTGCAAGCGTGCGGAAAAGTTTACTATCCTGTTATCAGCATGCTTATAGGTGGCGTTGCAAAGGTTTCCATGAACTATTTTTGCATACCGATTTGGGGAATTGATGGTGCGCCTATTGCAACAAATGTTTGCTATTTTATCATTGCAGTTTTGAATATTATATATATAATCAGAGTTATAAAGGTTAAGTTGAGCATTAAAGATATGATTTTAAAACCGCTTTCAGCCGCATTGATAATGGGCGCGGTTGCAATTATAATATATAATTTCTTTAGTGGAATAATAGAGTCAAGGCTTGTAACGATTGCGGCAATTGCTGTTGGCGCTGTGGTATATCTTGTCGTTATTTCGTTATTGCGAGGATTTAAGCGTGAAGATATTTTAAACATGCCTAAGGGTGAAAAAATAGCAGCAATTCTGACAAAATATAAGTTGCTTTAAATTTGGAGGAAATATGGATAAAAAGTATAATTTTCAAGATTTGGTTGATATTGTGGGAAAACTGAGAGGCGAGGGCGGATGTCCTTGGGATATTGAGCAAACGCATCAAAGTATAAAAAGTAATTTGGTTGAAGAAAGCTATGAACTCATTGAAGCCATTGATTCAATGGATATTGAGAAAATTGCAGATGAGAGTGGAGATGTTTTGCTTCAGGTTGTTTTTCATGCTCAAATAGGCAAGGAAAATAAGGAATATAACATAGATGATGTTACCGATGCAATATGCAAAAAGTTAATACATCGACATCCGCATGTGTTTGGAAATGCTGATTTAAAAAACAGTGATGAAGTTTTAAAGGCGTGGAATCAGATTAAACGTGATGACAGAGGACAAATTACGATTGCGGAGGATATGGAGGGTGTTTCTAAATATCTTCCGTCGCTTATGCGTGCAACAAAAATTCAAAGCAAGGCAGGGAAAAACGGATATGTTTTCAATGAGCCTGCTATATCTGCAGAAAATATTGCGGGAATGATAAATGTTATGCAGGGATGTGACGATGAAAATGCTGCAGAAAAATATGTTGGTAAAATGTTGTTTGAGCTGGTTTCGGTGGCAAGAGCTATGGGAGTTGATGCTGAGCTTGCACTAAACAAGCAGTTGGATTCGTTTATTCAGGAATTTTCAAAGCATGAGGACTAAAGTCAAAGGAGATTTATTATGAGACTTGACAAATATCTTAAAGTTTCAAGATTGATAAAGCGTCGCACTGTTGCAAATGAGGCATGCGATGGCGGAAGAGTTTTAGTGAATAATAAAGTTGTTAAGGCATCATATGATGTTAAAATTGGTGATGTGATTGAAATTCGTTTTGGTAGCAAGGCGGTATCGGTTAAAGTGTTGGATGTTCGTGAACAAGTTGGAAAGAGTGATGCTGCAACACTTTATGAAGCAATAGCCGATTAACATCTTTAAATATTATGGGCTTTATCTAAAAAAACACTTGACATATTGATAATAATTTATTAGAATTAAAATATATATGATTTAATTTATTGTATATGATTATGTTCTTTTAAAAAGTATTTCTTTTAGTTTTATTTAGTGGCAAAATGTTTGCTGCTGGGCGGTTTTACAGACCGCAGATATAGCAATTTGATAGTCAAAATAATATAGATGTCTGGGGGTGTTAAACATAGAAGGATTAGAAATTGCAATAATCATAGGTGTTATTGTGCTTGCAGTTATTGGAATGTTCTTAGCTTTTAAATATGGCTATTCTTATAGAAAAAAGGTTGCCGAATTTAAAATTGGCAGTGCCGAGGATGAGGCTCACAAAATTGTTGAAAGTGCAAAAACTAAATCAATTAAAGATGCAGAAAATGCAAAAAAAGAAAAACTTTTAGAGGCAAAGGAAGAAATACATAAAGAACGTAATGAATTTGAAAAAGAAATAAAGGAAAGAAGAAATGAACTGCAACGTCAGGAAAGACGTATTCAGCAAAAAGAGGATACAATCGATAAAAAGAATCAGGTTCTTGAAAAGAAAGAAGAACAGGTTCAGAATAAGCTTGCAGAGATTGATGAACTCAAGGAAGAAGTTGAAAAGGTTAAAAAGTTACAGATGGCGCAGCTTGAAAAACTTGCAGACCTTTCTGTTGAGGAAGCAAAGGCATTGCTTTTAAAACAAGTTGAAACAGACACAAGGCATGAAACGGCGATGCTTATCAAAAGTATTGAGGAGCAAGCCAAGGAAGAAGCAGACAGCAAGGCTCGTGATATTATTACGGGAGCAATTCAAAGATGTGCTGCTGACCATGTTGCAGAAACAACGGTATCTGTTGTTCAGTTGCCGAATGATGAAATGAAGGGTAGAATTATTGGTCGTGAGGGAAGAAATATCCGTGCGATAGAAACTTTAACGGGAGTTGACCTCATAATTGATGATACACCTGAGGCGGTTATCCTTTCAGGCTTTGACCCGGTTCGTAGGGAAATTGCAAGATTAACGCTTGAAAAGCTTATTGTTGATGGAAGAATTCATCCTGGCCGTATTGAAGAAACGATTGAAAAGTCAAGACGTGAAGTTGAGGCAATAATTAAGCAGGAAGGTGAACAGGCAACGTTTGAAACAGGCGTTCATGGACTTCATCCTGAACTTATTAAATTGCTTGGTCGTCTTAAATATCGTACAAGCTATGGTCAGAATGTTTTGAAGCATTCAATTGAGGTTGCGCATATTGCGGGACTTATGGCTGCAGAGCTTGGTGCAGATGTTGCTTTAGCAAAGCGTGCCGGATTGTTACATGATATTGGTAAAGCTATTGACCATGAGGTTGAAGGCTCTCATGTGACGATTGGTGCAGATGTTGCGAAAAAATATAAGGAAAACGATAAGGTTGTTCATGCAATCATGGCGCATCATGGTGATGTTGAACCCAATTCTTGTGTTGCTTGTCTTGTTCAGGCGGCAGATGGTGTTTCGGCAGCAAGACCGGGAGCTCGTCGTGAGAACATTGAATCTTATATCAAACGTCTTGAAACGCTTGAGGAAATTGCAAATTCATTTGAGGGTGTTGACCGCTCATTTGCAATTCAGGCAGGACGTGAAATTCGCATTATGGTTGACCCGGGTCGTGTTAATGATGAGGAAACAATTCTTCTTGCAAAGGATATTGTTAAGAAGATTGAAAGTTCAATGGAATATCCGGGACAGATTAAGGT
>JAZNGL010000139.1:0-5914 GCA_045576435.1 Clostridia bacterium | reverse complement strand
AGCTTTTTTTCCATGAATCAGAAAGAAACTCATAAAGTCCTTTAAGGGCCTTATATATAATGCTATTTTTAATTACTTCGTTCCATATATATATCCACCACGTCATAAAAACCCCTTTATTTTTCACGTACAACCCTCCCTATTTCTTTTATCTCACAGACTCTAAACAACAAACTAAGTAAGATATATACAAAAAGTCCCACAAGTGCCGAACAACCAAATCTCAAAACAACGACCAAAAAACTACCTTCCCCTAAAAATCCTAAAAGCATATATATTGCTTTTGAGCTTAGTCCGCAAATCATGGCGCATAAAATAATTTTTATAGTATTAATTGCAAACTTTAAATTTATAATACCTTTTTTCCTTTTGTTTATAGCAAACAACAAAATAAGCGACATAAACACTGAACTTAAAGCGGAAGCAAGGGCAAGTCCGCCAATTTCCAAGTGAATCTTTTTAACAAAAATCCATGCTGCAACAAAGTTTATTATTATTCCAACCATTGAAGTATACATGGGCGTTTTGCCATCACGTATAGCATAAAAGCTTTTATTCAATATTTCACATACTGCATAGCCAATCATTCCGAACGAATAGAAAAATAATGCATTTGCTGTAAGCATTGTGTTTTCTGAAGTAAATTCGCCTCGTTCAAAAACTATTTTTATTATCGGCGTGCTGAGGAAAATAAAAATCGAACAAACATATGCAATCATGAAAATAATCCAACCTACAGAAGACCTTGTTGTTTCAATAAAAGCATTGTCGTCCTCTCCCGCACTCATTCTGGAAAGTTTCGGAAAAATAAAGTTAGTAACCGCATATGCAAAAACCCCAACGACAATAATATATATTTTATTTGCCCAATTAAGACCTGATACCGCTCCATCCCCAAGCGATGAACCAAGTGCCATATTAATAACAACGCATAGCGGTTGAACCCACGAGCTTATCAGCACCGGAACTGCAAGCAACGCAGCCTCTTTGATGCCTTCATCACGTAAATTCAGGCGGGGACAGAATCTATATCCTTTTTTCTTCAGGTGCGGAAGCTGGACAAAAAGTTGTGAAGCCCAAGCAACAACCATTGATATAATAACACCCGTCAGTCCAAATCTGTTCCCTGCAATTAAAAGATATAAAATCATGATAAGATTTGAAACAACACTTATGATTGACGGAATATTAAATTCGCCAAAAGACTGAAGTATGCCGACTACAGTATAAGCCATAGCAGTAAATATTATTGATGGAAATAATATGCGCAACAAATATGCCGTTTCTGCAACCTTTTGTTCGTCATAGCCCGGCACCATAATTTTAACAATTGGTGTTGCGAAAATCATTCCAAATCCCGCAGCAATTGCAGCAATAGTCATGACAATAGTCATAAAATTATTTGCAAACTCAATAGCTTTTTCTTTTCCATCCCGTTCCAGATATTTATTAAAAACAGGTACAAATGTCGAAAGAATAGCAACCCCAAGCGTCATATCAAAGAACAACAGAGGAATTTGCGTAGAAGTGTTGAGAACATCTGATGCATAACCTTGACCATAAACACTTGCAATCATAGTTTCTCTAATGAGACCTAAAAATTTCGCGCAAAAAATTATAATTGCCATGAAGCTAATAGTTTTAACAGCCTTTTTGTCTGCGATGCTTTTCAACAAATCACTTCCTTTCAACACTCAGTTTATATTCCCTTTTCAAGAATGCAATATAGTTTAAATTATATCATGTTTTTTTATAATTGTAAAGCAAATTGACTATAATTTATATTTGTGCTAAAATAATAGAAAAAACAATCTAATTAATATTTGACAAAGGGGTGATTTTTTTGAAACAAAACAAATGGATTTATATAATCATATTAATGTGTCTGATTATTGGTCTTTATTGTCGCAATATGAATCAGCATAAGGCTTTTCAGCAAACAGAATTTTTATTTAACACAGAATGTAATATAACAGCTTATGGAAAAGACGCAAAGCTTGCAGTTGAAAAAACTTTTACTGAACTTAAGCGAATTAACGACCTCACAGACATGTATAATAAGAATTCAGAAATATCAAAGATAAATAGTTCACCCTCAAATATCGAAACAAAAACCGACAAAGCAATCATAGAAATGTTAAAGGTTGCACAAGAAATTAGTTTGCAGTCAAATGGTGCTTTTGATTTGACTATTGCATCTGTTACAAAATTATGGGATTTCGGCGCTGAAAATCCCCGTCTTCCCGATAGTGCCACACTCTCAAAAGCACTGGAGTCTGTTAATTTTAAAAACATTATTATAAATGAATCAAATTGTTCCGTAACCAAACTTAATAGCGATACAATGTTGGATTTAGGAAGTGTTGCAAAAGGCTATGCCGCAGATATTGCAGCAGAAAGCTTGAAAACTCAAGGTATTACAGGTGCAATTATTGACCTTGGCGGAAACATAATGTGCATTGGAGAAAATCCTAATACCGATAACAAAAAATGGCGCATTGGAATTCAGCTTCCCTTCGCTCCGACAGGTGAATATAGTGAAATCACAGAGCTTTCAGAAGGTGCCGTTGTGAGTAGTGGTTCATATCAGCGTGGTTTTGTTCTGAACGGAAAAAGATATCATCACATACTCGAAACAAAAACAGGCTATCCCGCAATCCGCGAATATAACAGCGTGACAATTACGGCAAACAACGCCCTCCTTGCAGACTGTTTGTCAACCGCCTGTTTCGTTTTAGGGGAAGAACACGGAGCGTCGCTTGCGAAAAAATATAATGCCGAAATACTTTTTCAATAATAAGAATTTGAGCTGTATCTTTAAAAAGACACAGCTCATTTTAATTTTTTTATTTTACTATAACCATTTCTTCAACGGCATCTTTATAAATCTTAATAAACAATCTAACTTCGTTGCCTTCTTCAAATATCTCAATATCACCTGATGTCACAACATTAACATTGTTATTATTACGTTTTGAATTATATTCATAAACCTGGGCGTTTGCCGTTGAATAGTTTTTAACTGTACCATTTACGCTCACATTTACAGAATCTGTAAACTTTTTAGTTACTCTACCATAAACGATATCAAGATCATTACCTATAGTTTTTGTGAATTCGGTTGTTATTTTTTCACTATCAAAGAGAACAGTGATTGCATCAACATCCCCTTGTGCATCTGTGCTATATTGGAAGATATCACCGCGTTTTAATGGTTTTGAACTTTCTTTAACAAAAACGTTCTTATCGGCTGCCATTAATTCAACTCTTGCACCATTTTCCAAACCATATATAACGTCTACAATCTCGAAATCTTCATTTTGTGCTGTTGCAATATCCTCAACAAGCACTATTGGAGATTCTGCTGCAGTTACCCCTGTTGAACTTGTTACAATTATTGCTTTAGCCGAGAAGTCCTCTTGCAAATCGTATACAATAATGTCGTATGGGGTATCGTTTGAAAACATTGAACGATTTCTAACCGAATAACGTGTCGTATCTGTTCCTGCTTCTGCCGGAATATCAAAAACAACAGTATTCTCAGTTACCTTAACATTACCTACCATGTTAGATGCGCTCTTATAAATCTGCTCTGCTGCAGAAATATTTTTTGTGAACACATTTTTGTTCGGCTCACCAGATGCAGTTTTATCTACCGCAATATCGATTCCTGTAATCTTTCCGGCAGAATTTGTCTCATAGGTTATTAACTGTGGTGTAACCTGACCATCTTTTCCAAATTTTGCAAGAACCTCCTCTGGTTTGAGGCCATAGCTATCATTAACACGTATCTTTGATGCTGCATCAATGACGGTTGTTTCTCCCCTAATTGTGAAGAGTTTAAATTGAAGGGTATCCTCAATACTTCCAGTAATTCCTGCATTCACAAGATATGCATAAGTTCCTCTTATTGCTGCACCTGTTGTGTTTGCTGTTGTATCAATTGCTGCAACCTTGCCTTCAATATCAAGATAGAATCTTCCGCTATCTCTTAAATTAATTTCATTTGGATAGTTACTTGCTTTTTCATAAATCTCAGTAGAATTATCTATTTTGAATCCCTTGTCTGAAATCTGAGTAACTGTTCCCAAAATACTTTCTGTGCTTACATAAGCTTTTATTAACTGTTTGTCTTCACTTATGGTATAAGAAATAACATCCCACTCTTTGAGGTCTCCAGGATTTATTTCTGTGTTTCCATGCATAATCACAAAATCAACATCGTTGTTGTCAGGGTCAAGTAAGAGAGAGCCATTGTTATATTTATCTGTTACACGTCCTGTTGCTGTTGATACTGTTTCAACAACGATATTTGTAAAATGATTTACAAAAACAATATCGTAAACATTGTTCATATCTGTATCAAGCAATATCAAATTGCCTGATGTTGGTATTAATTTATCGGCAGTTACGGTATCTGAAAATTTTCCATTATAAATATATATTGGTTTTGCAACAATGCTAGCAGTTTTAGTTGTTGAGTCGTTTGCATTTCCCCAATATGTCACAGTTTTGTTTGCGTCATCTTCTCCTGTTATTGAAACTAAATCCTTTGCCGCTATAGTTAAAGTGTTATTTTTGCTATCCTGCGGTCTGATTGCAATTAAGGTCTTTTCGTCTGTTGTACTATCAATTCTTGCATAGTAAACAACATTATATCCCAAAAGCTGTCTTGCGTTAGTTTTTCCTTCGATAAACGTTTTATCATTTATCATAATTCTATCTTCGGCTGTTGTACTTCCACCTGTAAGCGTTGTTTCATGTGTTCCCTTCACCTGACCATATGCCTTTTCAACATTAAGTCTGTCATAAAGCAATGTTTCGTCAACGACTTCATAGCTGACATCACTACCAAAGCCTGTTTGTTCCATCATATTAACAGTTAAACTATTAAATACCAGCTGTGCAACATCGCCTCTTGTTGCAGGTAAATCTGCTTTTGCGCTTATACCTTTAAGCATCTGATTTCCAGATGCAACAACCATATATCCTGTAGGATATCCACCGTTAGATGCTGCTTTTGGCTCATATCCAAGAGCTCTTACCATAATTGTTACAGCCTCCTGAAATGACACAGGATCATCAGGACGGAAAGTCCCCACATCATCACCAATAACCATACCCTGTTGTTCTGCAACATTTATTGCACCGTTTGCCCAATGGTTTGAAACTACGTCAGGAAAACGAGTTGCATGTCCCGAGCCATTTGCAACGTCCTCAAGTCCGACAGCATATACAGAAACTTTTGCCATTTCAGAACGTAAAATATTATCATTTGGACGGAAATTTCCTGTTTCTGCATCTCCCACCATTATACCAAGTGCACCTAAAATTTCCGCTGCTTCTTCATATTTTGTTCCGGAAATATCAGGTGAGAGTGCAACTCTCTGGTTGCTATATCTCGATAATGCCACACCTTCATAAAGATTTTCGTTCATCATCGAATTGTATTTGGTTCTATTTTGTTCAACTATCGCTTCACTATTATCTGTTGTTTGTGTTATACGGGATGTTTTTCCAACAGATTCTTCTTTCCCTGTGCCGCTTTGCATTGTTTCTGTCTGATTTTGCGGGTTTTCCCCTGTGCCCGAGTTTGATGTTGCTTCTTTTCCGGCGTTAGAATCCGTAATAGCACCACCATTTAACTCAGCAGCATTTTCTCCCGAAACAGGAACAGCTGCATTGTCTGCGGCAAAAATATTTATGCCCGCTGTGCAAAGCATTATTAATGCAAGACACATGGATATAAATTTTTTTGACATTTTTATTCCTCCTTTTTTTAATTTTGAAAATTTTTAGATTTCGCATTTATTGTTTGCTCTGTAAAAAAAAATACAACACTAACTTTTTGGCTTATTTAGCAAAAATATTACATCGCAGTAAATTTTTTAATATCTTTGTAAAATATCTGTAA
>JAZNGL010000138.1:0-6876 GCA_045576435.1 Clostridia bacterium | reverse complement strand
ATTTTTGTATTCCTTGATATGTCTGTATTCTCTGGGCATAAAAAATCCTCCTACGGTTTTCTTTATTATACCATAGGAGGGTTCTTTTTTCTATTGTCCGTTTTTACTGGTTCTGTTCAATATTTGGAGCGGTTTTATTTTCTGATATCTTAAGTCTTATTCGTTTGCTTCAGCGTTAGCTTTTGCCTCGTCAACTACTTTTGCATTTTCTTCAGCAGCCTTTTTCTCAGCTTCAGCAACTTGTTCTGCAGGCATAAGTATATTTCCATTAGCATCAACAAGGTTTCCTTCTTCATCCTTTTGAACCTGAACTCCATCATCTATGCCCTGAGCACTCTCTATCTGACCAGCATCAGGTAAAGCTTCTGCTTTGTTCTTCTGAATAGAATAAACAGCCAAAGCTATTGAACTAACCACAAACAAAACCGCTACAACCGCTGTAACTTTTTTGAGCATTGCATCAATGGTTCTCCCCTTGTTTTTTCCAAAGAAAGTTTCTGCTCCACCTGCAATAGCACCTGAAAGCCCTTGCTGTTTGCCGTGTTGCATCAAAACTACCAAAATAAGAGCAACTGAAACAACAACATGGATAATAATTAAAGTTGTTTGCATTAAAATTTCCTCCTCATGTATATCAATGTATTTATACTACCATAAAACAATTTCTTTTTCAAGAGTTTTATTCATTTTTTATAATATTTTAAATTTTTAATCGATTTATTCATTTTTTATTAACATTTATTTTACTCATTATTAATATTTTATTAATCAAAAATATTTATTTGCTTGTTATAATTTATTCATAGCAAAATAAAATTTGCTAGAGATGTAATTCCCATCCCTAATGGCACCGTGCCCCAAGCGGTGTCATTTTTTTGTTTGTATTTAATTTTATTCAAAATGAAGAGCCGAATTCTTACGAATTCGGCTCTCTTATAACACATTTCGTAATAACTATGTATTAATCTTGATTCTTGCGTAAGAACACAGGCACATCAATTCCATCGTCCTCAGTAACTTTATAAAATGGCGTTGCAGCACTGTTGTTTTGTTGAGCAACAACTTCATCAAAAAGTGACTTTGCTTCAATATTTTTTGCAGCCATTTCTTCCCGCATTTTACCAAATAAACCGATATCATCATCTTTATCGCCAAAAGTAGGCATTGCTTTTCTGATAGTTGTAGGTGCACCGCCTTCAAATCCTGTTGCAATAACCGTAACTTGAATTTCATCACCGAGGGTATCATCAATAATTGCACCGATTATGATATTTGCATCCTTATCTGCTGCCTCAGTTATAAGTTCTGAAGCCGTTTGTATTTCAAGAATTCCCAAATCACTTCCACCGGTAACATTGAGTATAACACCCTTTGCTCCTGTGATTGTTGTCTCAAGAAGCGGACTGTTAATTGCCTTTGCCGCTGCATCATGTGCACGGTTTTCTCCTGTTGCTTTACCTATTCCCATGTGGGCATATCCAGTGTTTTTCATAATGGTTTTAATATCCGCAAAATCCAAGCTGATAAGACCAGGTCTTGAAATCAAGTCAGATATACCCTGAACACCCTGTCTGAGAACATCATCAGCCGCTTTAAACGACTCTGTAACAGGTGTTTTATTCTCAGCTATTGCTAAAAGCTTATCATTAGGAATAACAACGAGGGTGTCAACTGCATTTTTAAGATTTTCTAAGCCTGCAGCACAGTTTCTGGAACGAGTTGCTCCTTCAAACCAGAAAGGCTTTGTTACAATACCAACCGTGAGTATTCCAAGTTCTTTCGCAATTTCTGCAACAATTGGAGCCGCTCCGGTTCCTGTTCCGCCTCCCATGCCGGCAGTTACGAATACCATATCAGCATCCTGAATTGCCAAAGCAATTTCATCACGACTTTCTTCAGCAGCCTTTGCTCCGATTTCAGGAACAGCGCCCGCGCCCAATCCTTTTGTTAATTTTGCACCTATCTGAATTTTTTGCGTTGCATTCGAAAGTGATAAATCCTGCTTGTCCGTATTAACTGCTATAAATTCAACACATTGAACTCCTGCATCAATCATTCTGTTAACAGCATTATTACCACCGCCACCAACACCAACAACCTTTATCTTTGCAGGGCCTGTTGCTTCATTTTCAAACTCAAACAAATTAAACTCCTCCTATCTTTCACAGCCGTATATAAAAATTTCACTCAAGTAATTAAAGTTACAGCATTATATATACATTATATCATTAAAATAAAATTTGTAAATACAATTTTAAAAATTTAATACATTTTTGAACAATTTTTTTATTTTTCACGCCTCTATTTTTCCTTTTTTTCTTCCTGATCTATGTTTTTGTCACTATTTTCGTCAACATCGTCGCCTTCTTCTATTTCTATTTCTTTTTCTTCTGTTTCTTTTTCTTCTAAGCTCTCAGCATATTCCTTTAAAGAAAGCACCTTCTCATTTCTTTTTAGTTTTACACGTTTTTCAAAATATACATCAAAAGCAAGACGCCTTATTATTGTTAAATTATTGAACATTCTAACACCAAAAACAATAATAACAGCAAAGTTTAAGCTTATACCTAACAGATTTCCTATATATGTTAAAAAAATAGCAAGTATTGCGTTTGAAACAAGTCCCATCAAAAAAACATTCATGTTAAACTTTTTGTTAAGATTTGCTACAACACCACCAAAAACCGAATCAAGTGCCGCTATAATAGCAACAGCCACATATGGAAGCGTGTCTGCCGACAAATTATATGGAATAAAAATCCCCAACAATATGCCCGTTAAAACAGCTATAACAAAAATCATTATTCCGCCACCTCCGGTTCAGCAACCGGCTCGGCATATTTAAAGGTGCTTGCTCCGGTATATTTTTTTATCGTCATTTTATTACTTTTTTTAATTGAAACATTTATTCCATAGAACGTTGATTGGTCAACCGCACCTCCCGGCATCCTCAACGCATTTTCAAGCGTATCAGGTGCTCCTATTACCTTTATCTCAAATGGTGCTGCAATTTTTGTGTTATTCACACTTATCGTGGGACCTGCACATCTGATTTCACTCGTTGCCAAAATTCTTTCATCATTAATTGCAAGTGCTTCTGCTCCTGCAGCTCTCAATTCATTCAAGAACATCAGAACGTATGAGTCGTGAACGATTCCATAACCTTCATTATAAACAACTCCACCAGCATTAGCCGCTGTTGAGTTGCCATCCCTTAATGTTACAACCACTCCACTCCCTGTGACATCTGTGAGTCCTGCAATCATTTTAGCACGGTCTAATTCATCTTTTAAAATTTTTTCAACACCACCGCTTTGTGTCACTTGTTCACGATATTTTGTTAAATCGCTTTGAAGCTCAATTATCTGCTGCATCAATCCTTCATTTTTTTCAACTTCTTTTTTATA
Organism: Clostridia bacterium; assembly: GCA_045576435.1. Classification (GTDB taxonomy): domain Bacteria; phylum Bacillota; class Clostridia; order Monoglobales; family Monoglobaceae; genus CAKSIW01. The sequence continues at coordinate 3,469 of JAZNGL010000138.1, read as the reverse complement.
ATCTTGCTGCAATGTCTCAATGCGATTTGAAATCTGATTTTCAACCGCATTGTTTTTTTGAACACCTTTAATCTGCCATGTAATCGCAAACACAAGTATTAATATTACAAATGATATCGATAATTGAAATTTTTGCTTCTTATCAATTTTCATGAATTTTGTTCCCTCCAATATATCCTTAGTTAATTTCTTCTTCGGTTGTCACTTCGGACTTGTTGTTATTCTCCACATTATCTATGCTCTCAGAATCTTCAACTTCCTCTTCTTTTCCTTCTACCACCTGCTGAGGTTCTTCTCGAGGACCAACATAAAGACTTTCCCCTCTATAATCCAACCTCGCTTTTTCATATTCTGATATGTTCTCGTTTATCACTTTTTGCACAAATTTAAGCTTATACTCCATATTTTCGTAGCTTCCTAGAAATATTTCAAGTCTTTTTTCATATTCAATTCTTATGTCTGATAAATCTGTGGCATCTATCTTGTTCGTTTTTTCCAGCATTCCAAGTTCATTTAAAACATTCATGCATTCATAAATCTTTTTTGCTTTTAAATCATCCCCTGAAACACATTCGCCTTCTTCTTCTGAAATTATATTTATTCCTATCGTATCTGTTAATTTCTCTATTTCACTTGCTTCCATACCATCTGTATAGCCAAGTATTTTCCCATTAACGTCAATAATGATATTTGTGCTTCCTGTTTTAACTCTGGCAACCTTTTTACACTCTCTCACCCATATTTTTATTTTGTTGGGAAACAATCTACGAACATTCGACTCAGAAACCTCAGGAATTGCCGCAATTTTTCTTTTCATAGCACTTATGTTCGCACTGAATATATTGGTCCCCATCTTAACTTCAGCCACCTTAATTATTTCGTCTTCAGTTAAGTTTTCCTGTCCAACACAAACAACGCTCTTTATGTTGAAAACAGGCGCTTTAAGAACTGTAAATATTACTCCAGTACAAACAAATAAAAACAAAAAAACAATTAAACGTCTTTTAATCTTGTTTCGTCTGTATTTTCTTTTCATCTGCAATTTTTTGAGTTCAATTTCAGTTAGTTCAGAACTTTTTTTCAAACTTTTTTCACTCCTATATCGCTTCTATTTAGCTTGTCCACATAATATCCTGTTCCGCACAGTGTTTTCTGTGCGGAATACTTTATCGACGTCTTATTGAAGCACCAAGTGCACTAAAAACCTCTTCAATATTTTCATAACCCCTATCAATGTGTTCAATATCTGATATTCTTGTATCACCAATAGCAGAAAGTCCTGCAATAACCAAAGCCGCTCCACCTCTTAAGTCACTCGCAGAAACATCTGCACCCTGAATATAATTGCATCCTGTAACAGCAGCCAATCTTCCATCAACAATGATATCTGCACCCATTTTTATAAGTTCTGCAACATGTTTATATCTGCTTTCAAACATGTTTTCAACAAGTACTGTTGTTCCTTCAGCAGTGCAGAAAGATGACATAAACAAAGCCTGCGCATCTGTTGGAAATCCAGGGTATGGTGCTGTTATAATTTTGCCCAGCGCCTTCAAGCGTTCCAAACTTTTAACTCTCACAAAATCCTTACCGCTTGTAATCTTGCAACCTGCATTCTTCAACAATGCATTTGTAAGCCTCATATGCTCAAAATTTATATTTTTAAGCAAAACATCCCCGCCACAACATGCAACGGCACAGGCGCAGGTCATCGCAAAAATTCTGTCTGATATTATATTATACTCTACTTTATGTAATTTTTCAACACCTTTGATGCGAATTATTTCACTTCCGGCTCCACAAATTTCTGCACCCATAGCGTTTAAAAAATTTTGCAAATCAATAATTTCGGGCTCTTTTGCAGAATTTGTTATAACAGTTTCGCCTTCGGAAACTGCAGTTAAAAGCATAATATTTTCTGTTGCACCAACGCTTGGAAAAGGCAAATCAATCGTCGTTGGCTTAATTTTATCTGCTGAGCAATAAATTCTGCCACCCGTTTCCTCAACTTCAACTCCAAGCGTTCTGAAAGCTTTGATATGTAAATCCACCGGTCTTAACCCTATTGCACATCCTCCCGGATAGGAAATCACCGCTTTCCCCATTTTTGAAATCATAGGTCCCAAAAACAGAACTGACGATCTCATTGCAGACATCATTCCCTTTGGAATTTCTTCCCGAAAAACATCTGTTGTATTTATAACCGCAGTATGCTCACCATAAGCTGTTTGGCCTCCAAGATGGTTAATTATATCCAATGCAATTCTGACATCTTTCAGGTCAGGACAATTATGAATTATGCTTTCCGACTCATTTAACAGGCTTGCTGCAAGAATGGGCAGTACCGCATTTTTTGAACCTTGGACGCAAACCTCGCCATCCAGTTTTTTTCCGCCGCAAATTTCTATAACACTCACCATAGCACCTCCCGCTTTATTCTCTCCGTCCTACATATTATGTAATTTGCCGCAGAAGTGTTCATAAGTGTTAGTTCATCACTTTATTTTTATTCTACTTTTTTCTTATTTCGCAAAGCAATTTATATATTTTTTCTGTTGCATCAATTATTCCTATACTGCGTGAACCTTTACGCATATTTGCCAATAGTTTCTCATCGCTCAAAATACTTTCAATTGTCTCAGATAAATCCTCCACACAAAATTCGTTGTCTAAGAAAACTCTTGCACCACCTGAGCTTTCAAAGGCCCTTGCATTATGAGTTTGATGGTCTCCCGCAACATTTGGAGACGGAATAAGGATAGCGGGTTTTCCAAGTGCCGTCATTTCACTTATTGAGCTACCTGAACGTGCAACAATTAAATCCGCCGCATTCAAAGCCAGATCCATCTCATATATATATTCGCTTATTTTTATATTTTCATATTTATCAATATCACAACCATTATTTTCAAGGCGTTTTATGACTTTTTCATATTGATTGTTTTTGCCGGTTGACATTAATATTTGATATTTGCAAGAATCTGCTGTTTTGGATATCCAATCAGCCACAACCATATTTATTTTTTCCGCGCCCAAGCTTCCGCCAAAAACCAGAATAACCTTTCTCTCATCAAGTCCTAATTCCCGTTTTGCCTCAAACTGATTAGTTTTAAGTATTGACGGGCGGATTGGATTTCCCGTGACTTCAATTCGTTTACATTTAGGCATAAATATTGCTGCTTCTCTCATACTTATTGCAACAATATCAACATATCTTGCCAATATTCTCACCGTAACACCCGGATATGCATTTGATTCATGCACAAGTGTTGGTATTTTCAAAAGATGTGCGGCATAGAGAACAGGTCCTGAAACATATCCTCCAGTCCCCATAACAACATCAGGTTTAAACTTTTTTATAATTTTTTTTGCCCTTGATATGCCGGAAAATATTTCAGAAATAGTCTTTATGTTTTTTATGCTTGCACTTCTCTCAAATCCATGTATCTTTATATATTCAATATCATAG
>JAZNGL010000137.1:0-5425 GCA_045576435.1 Clostridia bacterium | reverse complement strand
ATTAAGCGTTGGAATTATAACCTGCCTTAAAGTTGTTGGGATTTTAAGCTCATTGAGTTTTTTAAGGAACTTCAACGGCTCATCGATTGAACACCCGACATATTTGTGATATTTGTCATCCGTTGTATATTTTATATCGAGCAGAACTCTATCGGTATAAGAAAGAAGTCCCTCAATCTGCTCATTAAATATGCTTCCTGAAGTATCAATACAAGTGTTTATTCCTCTTTTCTTGCATTCCTTAAAGACTTCTGTTGAAAATTCAGCCTGAAGTAGCGGTTCTCCTCCCGAAAGAGTTATTCCACCATCTTTTCCAAAATATTCCCGAAACTTTTCTGCCTTTTCAACAACTTCTATCGCAGAATAAATATCACCCTCATTTTTAGCCCATGTATCAGGGTTATGACAACATCCACACCTTAAATTGCATCCTTGCAAAAACACAACAAAGCGTATTCCAGGTCCATCGAGTGTGCCAAGCGATTGGATTGAATTAACATAACCTTTCATTACATTGCCTCGTGAAAGGTTCGACTGATAACCTCTCGTTGTTGTTCCCTTGAAAGTTTATTAAAGTTAACAGCATATCCCGAAACACGAATTGTGAGGTTTGGATAATCCTCAGGGTTTTCATATGCTTTCATAAGCGTTTCCCGATTTAAAACATTAACATTGATATGATGTGCCATCTTTTTGAAATATCCGTCCAAGATACCAACAAGATTGCAAATTCTCTCATCATCATTTTTACCAAGTGCATCAGGTGTTATTGAGAACGTATTTGAAATTCCGTCACGGCAATCATCATAGCTGAGCTTTGCGATAGAATTAAGCGATGCTAACGCTCCGTTTTCTTCTCTGTTATGCATTGGATTTGCGCCCGGTGCAAAAGGCTCTCCCGCCTTTCTTCCATCAGGAGTTGCACCCGTATTTTTGCCATACATAACATTTGACGTGATGGTTAAAACCGACAAAGTGTGTTCTGCATTTCTATATGCCGGAGTCTTTCTGAGCTCTGTGATAAACTTGTGCGTCATTTCCTTTGCAATCAGGTCAACACGGTCATCATCGTTACCGAATTTAGGGAACTTACCATTTGTATCAAATCCTATAACAAAACCATTTTCATCCTTTTGTGGTGTTACATTTGCGAATTTGAAAGCACTCAAAGAATCAGCAACAACCGAAAGTCCCGCAATACCAAACGCCATAAACCTATGAACAGCTGTGTCATGAAGTGCCATCTGAGTTTTCTCATAGGCATATTTATCATGCATATAATGAATTACGTTCATCGTGTTGACATAAAGCTTTGAGAGCCACTTAATATAAATATCATATCTTTCCATCACCGCATCATATGAGAGGTCCTCAAGAACAGGCATTTGCGGTCCTATATGAATATTGCTCGTTGTGTCATAACCACCATTAATCGCAATGAGCATAAGCTTTGCGAGATTGCAACGCGCACCGAAGAACTGCATCTGCTTGCCAATTTTCATTGCAGATACACAACACGCAATCGCATAGTCATCGCCATAGATAGGGCGCATTAAATCATCATTTTCATATTGAATTGAATCAGTATCCATTGACACCTTAGCACAGAACTTTTTAAATCCCTCAGGTAATGCATCCGCCCACAAAACTGTTAGATTTGGCTCAGGTGCTGAACCAAGGGTATAGAGAGTGTTCAAAATGCGGAAGCTCGACTTTGTGACAAGTGTTCTTCCGTCCTCACCAACACCGCCAACGCTTTCTGTAATCCACATTGGGTCGCCACCGAAAAGCTCATTATATTCGCTAGTTCTGAGGTGTCTTGCAAGGCGAAGCTTAATAACAAAATCATCTAAAAGTTCCTGTGCACCCTCTTCGGTTAAAATTCCTTTTTGGATATCTCTTTCAAAATAAATATCGAAAAATGTACTAACTCTGCCAAGAGACATAGCTGCACCATTTTGTTCCTTGATTGCGGCAAGATATGCAAAATATGTCCATTGGATTGCCTCTTTTGCATCTTTTGCAGGCTCACTGATATCAAAGCCATACATTGCTGCCATTTCTTTCATATATTCCAAAAATGCGATCTGTTGGAAAAGTTCCTCGTCGAGTCTGATTGTATCAACATCAAAGTCAGCACCGTTGAGGCTTGCTTTATCTTTCTTTTTGGCTTCAATAATATTGTCAATGCCATAAAGCGCAACACGACGATAATCACCAATAATTCTTCCTCTGCCATAAGCGTCCGGAAGCCCTGTTATAACATGACATCTTCTTGCAGTACGCATCTCTTCTGTATATGCTCTAAAAACACCCGAATTGTGTGTTGTGCGGAATTTAAATTCATCCTGAACCTTTTCACTTAAAGAATATCCATAAACCTCGCATGCCTGCTTTGCCATTCTCATTCCGCCAAATGGATTAACACCCCTTCTCAACGGGCGGTTAGTCTGCAAGCCAACAATGATTTCATTTTCTTTATCCACATATCCCGGGGCATAGCTTGTTAACGATGAAACTGTTGTTGTATCGATATCAAGAACGCCACCGAACTGGCGTTCAAGCTTAAAAAGAGCTTCAACCTTTTTTATGAGTTCCTTGGTTCTTACAGTTGCTCCCGAAAGAAAAGATGCGTCTCCTTTATATTCCTTGTAGTTTCTCTGAATGAAATCACGGACATCTATTTCATTCTGCCATGTGCCATCTTTAAATCCATCCCAATTCTTCTGAATCATAAAAACTCCTCCTATGTTGATTTCTTAATATTCACAATAAAAAACAAAAAAGGGCAAATCAGAACTAACTGATTTGCCCAGACGGTCGGCTTTAAAAAATCCTTTACACTCCCTTGCGGTACTCCGCAAATCCGTCAGTCATGTAAATTTAATTTCATTATATAGCAAAAACCCTTTTTTGTCAACCAAAATTTTAAAATTTAGTCTGTCATATTATCAAAATATCCCTGAATGAGAACAATTGGGGTTCCTTTATCACCCGAACCACTTGTCAGGTCGCAAAGTGAACCGATTAAGTCTGTTAAGCGACGTGGAGTTGTGCCCTGAGATGCCATATTTCCAACAAGATCGCCATCTTTTTTCCTTATTGCATCCGCAATAGCATTTTTAAGCTCTTCGCCTTTCAGGTTTGCAAAATCATTATCTGCAAGATATTTAAGTTTCAATTCGTTTGGTGTGCCCTCTAGACCATCGGTATATGCAGGAGATACAATCGGGTCTGCAAGCTCCCATATTTTGCCCACAGGGTCTTTGAACGCGCCGAGACCATAAACCATAAGCTCAATATGTTTTCCTGTGCGTTGTTTTAATTGTGCCTGAATATTTTTAACCAAGTCAAAGCAATCCTGAGGGAAAAGCTTGATTGAATCTTCTGTTGATTTGTTTGAACCCAGAAGTCCGTATTTCTCATTAAAACCACTGTTATCAACAGGCTTTGTCATTAAATCATCCAAGCCAACAACACACTTTGCACCTGCATCACGCAAAATTCGTTTTGTGCGGGTGCGCGAATGGATGTCACAATTTAAAACACAATCAGTATAGTTCAAAATTGTGCGAGGGTCATTTGCAAAAACTATTTCAGCTTCTGCACCGCATGAACGAATTAAATCACCATAATAGCTAACATAATCAACTCCCGTGAATGGATGACGATTTTCGCCAAAAAGCTCACGATATTTTTCTTCGCTCAAAACATCTGAATATGGATTAACTCCCGCCTCATCAATCTGGTCGAGAGAAACCAATGCATTACCAACTTCATCACTAGGATAGTTAAGCATTAAAACAATTTTCTTTGCACCCTTTGCGATACCGCGCAAGCAGATTGCAAAACGGTTACGGCTGAGAATCGGGAAAATAACACCGATTGTTCCGCCACCAAGTTTCGCTTTAACATCCTTTGCAATTGCATCAACAGATGCATAATTGCCTTGTGCACGGGCAACAACAGACTCTGTAACTGCAACAACATCTCTGTCACGAAGTTCAAAGCCTTCTGACTCTGCCGCCTCAATAACACTATTAACAACAATCCCTGCAATATCGTCGCCTTCACGAATGATAGGGCAGCGAACACCTCTTGAAATTGTTCCAACTTTTCTTTCCATAAAAATTTCCCCCAATTCCTTGACTTTAATCAATAATATTATTATAATACAACTATAAGCATAAGTAAAATATATAAAACTAACAACAATTATAAGGAGAACTTATATGAAAACAAAGCTTGACTATTATAAAGTTTTCTATGAAACCGCTCGTCATTCTTCATTTTCAACAGCAGCAAGGCATTTATATATATCACAGTCTGCAATTTCGCAATGCATCAGTCAGCTTGAAGAAGATTTAAACACACGACTTTTTATTCGTTCACGCCGAGGCGTTAGTTTAACAAAAGAAGGCTCACTCTTATTCCAAAAGGTCGAAAGTGCACTTCAAACAATCGAGCAAGGCGAAACACTTCTGGCTCGTCTTCATCATCTGGATAGTGGTTCACTCATAATTGCTGCCGGTGATACAATCACAACGCATTATCTTTTGCCATATCTTGAACAATTCCACACAAAATACCCAGGAATCCGCATTGAGATGGCAAACTCATATTCATCACACATGCTGCAATTTGTGAAAGAAGGAAAAGCTGAGCTTGCCTTTGTTAATTTACCCGTAACAGATGATGAATTATGTATCGAACCGTGTTTTAATATACAGGATATTTTTGTCTGTGGTGCAGATTATAAAACAAAAAACAGTTATTCATGGGAGGACATCGCCAAAGAACCTCTTATTTTGTTAGAATCTAATTCTTCTTCAAGGAGCTATCTTGATAAAAATTTTAAAAAAAACCATATAACTCTTAATCCCCAAATAGAAATTGCGGCTCATGACTTATTGATACAGTTTGCATCAATCCATCTTGGTGTTTCATGTGTTGTTGAAGAATTTTCAAAGGAAAGCCTGGATAAAGGAAGCATCAAAAAGATGAACCTCACTCCACCGCTCCCATCGCGAAGCATTGGATATGCTTATCTGAAGCACAACCCACTATCATTGCCGGCACAAGCATTTTTAAATTTAATTAACCCTAAATCATGATAAAAAAAATTTTCTAGAGCATATCACGATATCTGTTAAATTAAAAGTGCGGGGAAACCCCGCACTTTTTAATTACTAAATATTATAACTCTGACCAAACCACCGTTATTTACCGCTTTATCTGCAAAAACATTAACAGGTTTTCCAATCATGTCCATTGCATCATTCATTGAAAGACTGCGATATCCTGACGAAGTTTTCTGATATATCTGAACATCACTACCTAACTTATAAATCGAATTACCAACCTTTATTCTTTCAAAGCTTAATGCATTGAGCGGTGAAAAAGACCCCCATCTCAACAACGGCTT
>JAZNGL010000136.1:0-13945 GCA_045576435.1 Clostridia bacterium | reverse complement strand
ATCGGTCTGAATTTTTCATCCATATAACATTCTCCTTTGTTTAAAATTTATGTATAAAACAAACTCGTATCATTTAAAGTTAAATTATCTTAACACAATGTATTATATCATATTTAATTTTCAAAATCCACCATTAAACCTTTTTTCAAAAATTAATGCCAATCCATAAATGAATGACCTCTTGCAAATCAGCAAGAGGTCATTTTTCGTAAACTTTTTCGTAAATATTATTTTTTTGTAGTCTTAATGCCTTGAAAACCGCAGTATTAAGCTAAATTATTTATCCAACGGCTTCATTGTCGGGAATAGCAAAACGTCACGAATAGATGCACTATCTGTGAGCAACATAACCAAGCGGTCAATACCTATGCCTAAGCCACCTGTTGGAGGCATACCATATTCAAGTGCCGTAACAAAATCGTCATCCATCATATTTGCTTCTTCATCACCTGCAGCACGTTTTTCAACCTGCTTCATGAAACGTTCTTTCTGGTCGATTGGGTCATTAAGCTCACTGAATGCATTTCCATATTCGCAGCCTTTTATGAAGACTTCAAATCTCTCAGTAAATGCCGGGTTATCCTTATATCTCTTAGCAAGCGGTGAAACTTCAACTGGATATTCATATATAAATGTTGGCTGGATAAGATTATCTTCAACACATTCTTCAAATGTGAGGCTGATTATCTCGCCTCTTGACATTCCTTTTTCAACCTCAACACCAACAGATTTTGCCAAAGCTGCAGCCTCTTCATCAGTTGTTGTTTCTGCAAAATCAACACCTGCAAACTTTTTGATCGATTCCATCATGGTCATACGTGCCCACTTTGGAGCAAGATCAATCTCTGTGTCCTGATATGTAATCTTTGTTGTTCCCAAAACTTTCAGAGCAACTGTGCTGATTAATTCCTCAGTGAGATCCATCATTCCTTCATAATCAGTATATGCCTGATAAACCTCCATAGTTGTGAACTCAGGATTATGCTTAACATCCATGCCTTCGTTTCTGAACTGTCTTCCCATCTCATAAACACGTTCAAGCCCACCAACAATTAAGCGTTTGAGATATAACTCAGGCGCAATTCTCATATACATATCAATATCAAGAGTATTGTGATGTGTTATAAACGGACGCGCTGTTGCACCGCCTGCAATGGTATTTAAAATGGGAGTATCAACCTCCATAAAGCCCTTTGCATCAAGGAAATTACGGATTTCTGTGATAACCTTACTTCTTATTTCAAAAGCTCTTTTTACCTCAGGATTTACAATAAGGTCAACATAACGCTGTCTATATCTTAAGTCAGTATCACGAAGACCGTGGAATTTCTCAGGCAACGGCAATAAAGACTTACTAAGCAGAACATATTCATTCGTTCTGATTGAAATTTCGCCTTTATGAGTTTTGAAAACTTCACCCTTTATTCCAACGATATCGCCTATATCAAGTTTCTTGAACTTTTTATAAACTTCCTCACCCATCTCATCGCGCGTTACATAGAGCTGAATTTTTCCCGACTTATCTCTAAGGTCAAAAAACGAAGCTTTTCCCATAACACGTTTTGACATCAAACGTCCTGCGAGGCTAACATGCTTACCTTCCATATTTTCAAAATCATTTATAATATTAGCCGTCTCAGTATCACGCTCATACGATGTGATATCAAAAGGATTTTCGCCATCTGCTTGCAATTCTTTTAACTTATCACGTCTGATTTTGAGGAGTTCTCCTAAATCTTGTTCTGTTTGCATATTGTTGTTATTTTCACTCATTAGTATCTTACTCCTTCTATTTATTTATACTCAATATTTTCATTTGTATTGCTCCACCTGGAGTATCAATGTTTACCACATCACCAACATTTTTACCAATTAACGCTCTGCCTACAGGAGATTCGTCAGAAATTTTCATAGCATCAGGGTCTGCTTCAGTTGAACCAACTATGCTATATTCAATTTCTTCATCAAAATCCTCATCATAAACAGTAACTCTTGTTCCAACGCTTACAGTGTTTAAATCTATTTCATCCTGGTCGATGACCTTAGCATTTTTAAGCATTTTCTCTAACTGAACAATACGGGTTTCAACCTGCGCCTGTTCTTCTTTTGCGGCATCATACTCTGAGTTTTCAGACAAATCCCCAAAACCACGAGCAACTTTAATTTTCTCCGCAACCTCTTGACGTTTCACTGTTTTTAAGTTCTCAAGTTCTGCTTCAAGCTTCATTAATCCTTCATCTGTGAGCAAAATTTGTTTGTTTTCCATATTTCATTAGCCCTTTCCCGAAAATAGTACTTTTTTCATCGAGTCACATAACTAAAATCCTAAATGTTTATTATACATTAATTTTTCAATAAAGTCAATCTATTTTTACTGCTTTTATAATTTTTTATGTGCTTTACCCAATCAAATTCATTTAAACAAGCCATCACATCAAGCATATCAATTGATTTTTCCTCTATATCAAAATCAAATTCAATACCATCAACCACAACATCTTTGCCAATTTGAACGTTATTTTCATTAATATCAATTATAACATCCGCTTTAACCTTTTGTTGTTCATTATATATTTCAATTGAAAATCCTGTTTCTTCACAAAATCTCTCGCAAAGTAGCTCAGCCGCCACGCAATCGTTCGTGCATATCACAAGTTGTTTTGTATCATAACACAATTCTTGCATTAAATACTCACTTATTCTATCCATTTTAGCTGCTCTTATGCAAATTTTTGACCTCAGAAGATTAATCCCGCATTTTCTTGCAACAACTCTGATGCAATCAGGAAAGCACCGATAAAGCTCTGTTTTTCCATTTACAAACTCAATTCCTTTTTCTTCTGGTATTTTTTCTTTATATTTTTTTAGTTCCTTATCAAGAACAATTTTCGAAATTTTTAAATCCCTCAATTGTTTTATTGCTGTTACCACGGCTTTAATTATTTTTTTTTCTTTTCGTGACGCTTTAATCTTTATTATAACAAGTTCAACAGGAATATTATCAAGCTTTATATGGGCGATGTTTTTCCCCTTGAAAAATTTTCTGTTCTTTTTTTCTTCTGCACCTTCTGTTATGACACCTATAAGCAAAGCATAAATCCTACTTGTTCTTTACTACTTCAACCGCTTTTTTCAGTTGAATATCCTCTTCAAAACTCAGCATAGAACCGTTCATTAAGTCTTCATCCTTTATGTTGACCTCAATCTCAGGCGTGATACCTTCTTTATCTATGCAAATACCGTTAGGTGTGTAATACCTGGAATCAGTTATTTTCATTATGCTACCATCCTTGAACTGATATGGAATCTGTGTCACACCTTTGCCAAATGTTTTTTCTCCAACAGTCTTTGCGATTTTATGGTCTTTAAGTGCTCCAATCAAGATTTCGCTCGCACTTGCACTACCGCCATTCATCAACAAAGCAACAGGAACTTCACATTTATCTTTTTTTGCTTTATACTCCCGTTTTTTACCTGCTTTATTTTGAGTATATACAATAATCCCTTCATCCATAAAAACATCTGCTATTTGAGTTGCAACTTCCACATATCCTCCTGGATTATTACGCAAATCAACAACAAGATATTCCATTCCTTCATCAACCAATCCATTATAATTATCCACAAATTCCTGATATGTGTTCACGCCAAACTGTGTTATTTGGATATATCCAACATTTTCATCAATAATTTTGGATTCAACTGTCTCCATCTTAATAGTTTCACGGACAAGCGTTAACTCAACTAACTCCTTGCTATTCTTTTTTAGTATTTTTATTTTAACTTCACTGCCACTTTTACCTTTAAGCTTTGCCGCCGTTTCATCAATATTTTCACCCGTTACTAAAGTTCCATCAATCTCAACTATTTTATCTCCCGAAACAATTCCCGCTCTTTCCGCAGGAGTATCTGCAAGAGGAGCAACAACCTCAACTGTATTATCTTCAGTATTGCTTGTTATATATAGTCCTATTCCGGTGTAGTCATCGGAATCAATTTTTTCTAAAAAGCTTCTGGCAGTCTCCTTATTCATATATACTGTATATGGGTCCTCAACGCTATATGATGCTCCTAACAACGCTCCATCCAACAAAGTGTCATCATCAACATCCTCATAGAAATAATTTCTAATCGCTAAAACGCCCGTATTTAACTTAAAGAAACTATCAAATTCGAATGCTCCAAAAGGATTAACGCTCATTATTGTACCTATAATTGTTATAGCCACAAGCAAACACGAACATATGACCAAAACTGATTTTTTAATATACATACATCAAAAACCTTTCTTTCAAATATATTAAGAAGCCTTTGGCACAACGGCTTGTAGCACACTACAAGCATATGCAAAAGGCATCTTCTTAATTACATTAATTTTCTATTAAAAATATTGCATTGGGTCCACGGCCTGACCATTTATGAGAATTTCAAAATGCAAATGTGGTCCTGTTGAATTGCCCGTTGAGCCAACCGCACCTATTCTTTGTCCCTTTTTAACAGTTTGCCCTTTAGAAACACTATAAGAACTCATGTGTCCATAAAGAGTTGCTTTTCCACCACCGTGGTCAATAATAACACAGTTACCATAGCCCGAATTCCAGCTGGCTAACGTTACTGTTCCCGCATTTGCTGCAACAATTTCTGCACCATAGCCTGCCCCTATATCCGTCCCCGTATGTCTCTTATATATTCCTGTTACCGGATTTTTTCGTCTTGGAGAAAATGCCGATGTTATTATTGTGCAACTTGGCGTTGGCCATGTAAATTCTCCACCAACATAAGATTTTCCTCTTGATGATGTACTCAACGAAGATGAAATTTGGGCTTTTAAGCTCTCCATTGCCCTATCTTCTTCGTCAATTATTCTTTGATATGTCGCAGCATCAGCTTCAATTTCTCTAATATATTCCTTTTGTTGCTGTTGTTTTGCTATTAAATCTTTTTTGCGACTATTTAGATTGTTCTTAAAATTCTCCTGTGAGATTTTTAAGTTCATGATTTCATCCCTGGATTTTTCTATAGCCACTCTAAATTCTTCCATATTATCGAAAACCCGTTTATCATATTCAGCAATTTCCTGCATTATTTCAGCCTTGTCCACAAAATCAGCAAAACTCTTGGCAGAAAAAAGCATTTCTAAATAGCTCACATCACCTTGTTCGCACATTATTCTGAATCTATCTTTGAAAATATCATATTTCTCCTGAGCTTTTTGTGTCGCATCATTTAACTTTGCCTCTTCAATCACAAGACTCTCTTCTGTGGTGGCAAGTTGTTTATCAATATTATCTATTTCTGCCTGCAAAGTTACCGCTTCTTTTTCTAATCTTTCCTTTTCTGCAAGAGATTTTGTTTTTTTCTTTTTGGTTTCATTTAACTTGCCTTGTGCATCTTTCTTTTTTTGTTCAGCTTGTCTTATTTTCTCCTGAACAGAAGGTTCCGCAAAAACAATCTCCGCCGCAATAGAGGCAACAGCTCCAAATATGAAAACAGCCGAAATCAATACAGCAATAATTTTAACCATTTTTTTACTCATGCCATCACCCTCCTAAACATGCAAATGCTTCCTTATTGACATTGCACTTCCTGCCATCCCTATGCCAATTCCCATAATAAAAAAACTAACAACAACAAAACTTAGTACTTTGTTCACATCCAAAAGCTGTATGTTACCCATAAACTCCTGAATCGACGGCAATATTGAAGCATAGCCAAAGAAAATAATTGCAGATGCCGCCCCTGCGCCAATACATCCCAGAATCAACCCCTCAATAATAAACGGCCATCTTATAAACCAATTTGTTGCACCAACAAATTTCATTATACTTATTTCTTTTCTTCTGGAAAACATGCCAAGCTTTATGGTGTTAGATATAATAAAAACAGAGATCACCGCTAAAGCAAATAATAACCATGCACTAATATGTCTGACCGCATTTGTTATCGATATAATTTTTTGTATCAATTCCCGGCTATTGCGCACTTCTTCAACGCCTTCAATTTTTCCCGCTGCTTCCGCGACTTTATCTGCCTGAGTTACGTCGCTAAGCGACAAAATATATGCATCTCGAAGCGGATTGTCAGCTTCTAATGTGCTTATGACAGTTGCACGGTCCTCATAAACTCCTTCTTTATAGTTCTGAAGTCGTTCCTCTTTTGTATAAAGATATGCTTCCTTAACATGCTCTAATTCCCCAAGTTCACTGCCTACTCTGCGGACTTCATCACGGCCCATTTCGTTTGGCAGATATACGTTAATTTCACACTGTTCCTTTATTTGTTCGCCCACATGATTTAAATTCATGCCAAAAATAACAAAAAATCCAAACAAAACCAAGCTTGCAATCACAATGCCAACTGATGCAAGCGTCATTAATCCATTAGCAACTAATCCTTTAAAGCCTTGAGAAAAAAAATACTTAATATTTCTAAATATCATACCCATAAGCCCCTTCTTTTTCATCTCTAACTAAGATACCATTTTCAATTGCAAGAACTCTTTTCTGCATATCGTCAACAAAATTTTTCGCATGTGTTGCAATAATCATTGTTGTTCCACGTCTATTTATATCATTAAGAAGTTCCATGATTTCGCAGGCGGTGTCTGGATCCAAATTTCCTGTTGGCTCGTCCGCAATAATCACCGGCGGCTTATTTACCAATGCACGCGCAAGTGAAACTCTTTGTTGCTCACCACCCGAAAGTTGTCCCGGTTTCATTCTCGCTTTATGAGCAAGACCAACTAGCGACAAAACATTAGGAACATTTCGTCTTATCTCGCTACGTGATGCACCTATAACCTGCATAGCAAATGCTACATTTTCATATACAGTTTTGTTTGGAAGCAATCTAAAATCCTGAAAAACCATGCCCACACTACGTCTAAGATATGGAATCTTATTTTTGGGCAGGCTTCCTAAATCAAAACCATTTACTATTATTTCACCGCTATTAGCTGTTTCTTCTTTTATTATAAGCTTCGTTAAAGTTGACTTTCCTGCACCCGATGGACCAACCAAAAAAACAAATTCACCCTTGTCAATAAAGAACGAAACATTTTCTAAGGCTCTAACGCCCACAGATTCATAAGTTTTTGACACATTCTTAAATTCAATCATTTTTCATTTCTCCATAATATTCAATGTTAAATTCTTGTTGGCTCTGTTGTCAGATATTTATTAACCATCATTGCAACCTTGAATATTATCGCATCATCAAACTCTCTCAAATCCAAGCCTGTCAGCTTTTTAATTTTATCCAATCTATAAACAAGCGTGTTTCTATGAACGAATAGTTTTCGCGAGGTTTCAGAAACATTAAGGTTGTTTTCAAAGAATTTTTGAATAGTATATATTGTTTCACTATCCAAAACAGAAATCGACTCTTTTTTGAAAACCTCATTCAAAAAGAGTTCACACAAAGTTGTCGGGAGTTGGTATATGAGTCTACCTATTCCAAGGTTATCATAGCTTATGATGTTCTTTTCAGTATCAAAAACTTTTCCTACCTCAAGAGCGATTCTCGCCTCTCTATATGCCCGCGCAAGTTCCTGAATTGTTTCAACTATTGTTGATATTCCCACAGAAACCTTTACCATAGCTTCAGAGCTGATTGTATCGAACATTTCCTGTGTGTTTTTAATTATGTCTTTAATATCATTCTCATCTTTATTGACTTCTCTCACAACCGCAACATCACGATCATCTATTCTCACAATAAAATCCTTAGCACTCTCCGGGAAAATATTCTGAAGAACTCCAACAAGAGAAACCTCCATATTTTTATGAGCACGAATAAGAATTACAATTCTTTTTGTTTCCGCAGAAATTCTCAGTTCTCTTGTTCTGTAAAGCACATCACTCGGCAAAATATTATCAAGAATTATATTTTTTATAAAGCTGTTTTTATCATACTTTTCATCATAATGTTCTTTTATCATTGCGAGATGTATGCCTAAAAATGTTGCATAACCCTTTGCAGTCTCATCTTCGCCTTCGCAAAATACAAAGTAAACATTTTTATTGCAGGTTTCAATTTTTTTAAAAACACACCCTGAATTTACATAATCCTCATTATTCAATGCAAAATGTGTCATGATCGCCTCATTTTGAACGCCAACCTTGTTTTCATTGCTGCAAGCAATAATAACTCCGTTTTCGTCCATTATGCCAATGTTTCTATGTATATCCTTTTTCAGTTGATTGCACGCATTTTGAAACACTCTGCTTTGCATATAAATACCCCCCTGATATTTTATAATTATATCTGCCAAACAAAAACAAAACATATTATTGACAAAAAACTATAATTACCCATGATACATAATTAGATTATACCTCTTTTTTTTCAATAATGCAACAACTTTATTTAAACTTTAACAAAAGATTTACAAATTATTTCAGATTTGTTATTAGTTTTTCACACAAAAAGGAGTTATAGCGTTAATCGCTACACTCCTTTTTTATTACTTTTTTGTTTTTGCCGGTGCCTTTTCCTCATATTTGCACTCAGAATTTGAGCATACATATTTAATTGGTCCCCTACCTCTGAACGGACGCTTTTTTAATAATATCTTCCCGCATTCCGGACACTTAACGCTGGTCGGCTCATCCCACGACAAAAAGCAGTCTGTTCCTTTTTCGCAGGTATAATAAACCGCTCCACGCTTAGATTTTCTAACCTGAACCTTTCCTCCGCAATTTGGGCATGGTGCATCAATTTCTTTAGCTATTGTCTTGGTGTTTTTGCACTCAGGATAGCCGGGACAAGCTAAAAACTTCCCAAAACGACCTTGCTTATATACCATCATTCTTCCACATTTTTCGCATTGAACATCGGACACCTCATCCTGAATTTCCACCTCACCGATGGCCTCCTCAGCAGTTGAGAGTAGTTTTGAAAATGGTGTATAAAACTCGCCAATTACCTCCTGCCAATTTTTACCGCCATCTTCAACGCTATCAAGTTTTTCTTCCATGCTTGCCGTAAAGGTTATGTCAACAATATCAGAAAAATGCTCTTCCATCAATTGTGTAACAATATTTCCCAATTCTGTCGGATAAAGCGATTTTCCCTCTCTGGCAACATACCCACGGCTTGTTATTGTTGTTATTGTTGGTGCATATGTGCTTGGTCGTCCAATACCATCTTCCTCCATAGCTTTTACTAAAGACGCTTCTGTGTATCTTGCAGGTGGTTGTGTGAAATGCTGTTCAGTTTTAATTTCTTTAAACTTCAACTGTTCAGCTTTTTCTATCAAAGGTATTTTCCCTTCTTTTTCCTCAACCAAATCCATTCCTTCAACATAAACCGCCATAAAACCATCAAACTTCACATTTGAGCCACTGGTTTTTAAAATATATTTATCAGCCTGAATATCAGCCTGAACAGTGTCAACAACGGCGTTAGCCATCTGGCTTGACAAAAATCTGTTCCAAATCAATTTATATAGTTTATATTGATCGCTTTTCAGAGAATCTTTAATTTTTTCAGGCTCATATGCCATAGATGTTGGTCTGATAGCTTCATGCGCATCCTGAGCATTACTTTTTGTTTTATATTTTCTCAATGCAGTTGGAACATAATTCGAACCATATTTTTCTTTTATATATGACCGACACTCATATTGCGCTCCTTCAGATATACGCAAAGAATCTGTTCTCATGTAAGTAATAAGACCAACACTGCCGCTACCTTTTATGTCAACACCCTCATAAAGTTGTTGTGCCGCTGACATGGTGCGCCTCGTTGTGAATCCCAACTTTCTAGACGCTTCCTGTTGGAGCGTGCTTGTTGTAAACGGTGGCGCAGGAGTTCTTTTTTTCTCACCTTTAGTCACCGATAAAACTTTATATGATGCTTTTTCTAAATCTTTTACAATATCCTTTACCGTTTCTTCGTCTTGAAGCTTAATTTTCTTCTTGGATAAATCACCATAAAACTTTGCCAAAAACGGATTTTTTCCCTTTTCGTTAGTCAACTTCACATCAATTGACCAATATTCTTCTTCAACAAAAGCCTCAATCTCGCGTTCTCTATCAACAACAAGCTTTGTTGTTGCAGATTGCACACGGCCTGCACTTAAACCTTTTTTAACCTTCTTCCAAAGCAGCGGACTTAACTGATAACCCACTATTCTGTCTAAAACTCTACGAGCCTGCTGTGCATCAACCAAATCTTCATTAATGCTTCTTGGCTTTGTTATCGCTTCTTTAACCGCTGTTTTAGTTATCTCATTAAAAGTAATTCTGCACTGAGATTCCGGGTCAATATTGAGCAAGTTAGCAAGATGCCATGAAATTGCCTCTCCTTCACGGTCAGGGTCAGTTGCAAGAAAAATCTTATCTGAATTCTTTGCATCCTTCCTAAGTTTCGCAATAAGCTCGCCCTTGCCTCTTATTGTTATATATTTAGGCTCAAAATTATTTTCAATATCAACGCCGAGCTGACTTTTGGGCAAATCGCGAAGATGCCCCATAGACGCTGTCACCTCATACTTTGACCCCAGATATTTTTTGATGGTTTTTGCCTTTGCAGGCGACTCAACTATAACAAGATTTTTTTTCTTATCTATTGTTTCTTTTCCCATTGCTTTAGCCATTATAAAACCATTAGCCTTTCCGACTCACCAATTTTTTCAGCACTAATCTTCCTCCGTGAGTCCGTGAGTTATGCTGACATTTGAAATTTCTATCATTCCGTCTTTTTTACTATATATCTATTTCCGCTCTCCTGGTTTAATATTCCCTTTATTACTAAAATTGTTAAATGACTGTTTAAAATTGCTGTTGATATATTGCACGCTTCTGCAATTTCTTCTACCATCGCAATTCCGCCATTTCCCAAAATAAATTCCACTATTTGCTGTTCAACCGGTTTCAAATTAACCCTTTTTTGTTCTTTGATTATATTCGTTTTTTTATTTATTAATTCAGGTAAACAACCCTTATAATATTCCGTAACTGCGCCAACTGAATTAACAATCGCTGCACCGTCAAAAATAAGCTGATTAGGTAGCTCAGATTGTTTAATCAGCGGATTTCCCGGAACCGCAAAAATATCACGATTATTTTCAGTCGCAATTTCTGCCGTCATTGAAGTCCCGCTTAAAAAAGCACCTTCAACTACAACGACTCCCCTTGATACGCCAACCACAATTCTGTTTCTTTGACGATAAAAATATTTCTGCACAACGCTTCTAGGCGGTCTCTCCGAAATAATTGTACCATTTTTAAGAATCTCATAATATAACTTCGTATTCGATTTAGGATATATGCTATCAACACTGCCCGCAAGGACTGCAACAGTGGTTCCACCCGCTCTGATTGCACCTATATGCGCCTCGGCATCAATCCCTTCAGCCATTCCACTAACAACCGTAATCCCATTTTCAGCCAGATTATATCCTATCTGTCTTGCAATTTCCTTACCATGCGGTGTCGGTTTTCTGCAACCAACCACAGCAACATTTAATGAGTTATTTAAGGATAACTGTTTCCCTTTTGCAAAAAGAATTCTCGGTTTCAGTTCAACATTCATCAAATAACTTGGGTATTCCTCTGAATCCTGAGTAATAATGCGAATATTATTCTGTTCACAATAATTCAATATATCCTTTGCACAATTATAATATTCACTCTCTCCTAATCTTTCTGCAATATCAGCTGATATTCCTGCTCTTTTTAATTTTTCAATCTCTTTTTCAACTGAATGCAAAGCTGAGCCTTCATTCTCAATCGCAGTGCTAAGTAACGCAACTCGTTCCGGCTCAAAATCGCATAGTGTATGTAGCCACATTTCTCTAAAAATATCCATATGTGCCACAATCTCCATTCGTTTTTATCTAACAAACTATTTTAACGGCATTTCAACCAATGCAACACTATTCCTGCCGCAACTGCTGCATTAAATGATTCTGCATATCCATCCATTGTTATTTTAACTCTATAATCAGAAATATTCAATATGTCATCACACACACCATGGGCTTCATTTCCTATGACAACTGCAAATTTTTTCTTATTTGAAAAACTCTCGAGGGCAACATCTCCATCAGGAGTTGTTGATATTAAGGAAAAACCTCTATTTTTCAAACTTAAAATATCCTCAATGGTAGCGTTGTTTTTAATTTTCATTCTGAAAATCGAACCCATTGTTGACCGCACTACCTTTGGACTATAAATATCAGCACAACCTTTTGTAAGATAAATTCCATCAAACCCAAGAGCTTCTGCTGTTCTTATTATAGTTCCAAGATTTCCCGGCTCTGATACCATATCCAAAACAACAATATTATTAATTTCTTCTGTAACTTCAAACGAGTTATTGTTCATTTTTAAAACAACTATTATACCTTGAGGGGTGTCTGTATCAGATATTTCTGAAAACATGCCGTCCGAAACAACGTATATTTTATCACAAATTTCTTCAATACTTTTAACCGTCTCAAACTCTCTCTCAAAAAAACTATCCGAAAGAACTATGCAATATATATTCTCTTTTGCATAACAAATCGCTTCCTCACAAATACGCTTGCCCTCAGCAATAAACATATTTTCTTTGGTTCTGCCATTCTTTTTCTTAAGAGATTTAATAAGCTTTAGTGTTTTATTTTCCTTACCCGTTATTTTACTTATCATAAAATATTCTCCATGCCGTTAAGCACTATATTTATAACCATAGCAGATTAATTCTCTGCTTTTCTTATTGTGCGAAAAAGTTATACCGCAATAAGCGGTATAACTCTCCAAGCAATCATATTATCTAACTTTTTCTACTAACTTTGTGAAAGCTGCAGGGTCAGAAACTGCGATCTCTGCAAGCATTTTTCTGTTTACTTCAATTCCATTCTTTTTAAGACCGTTCATGAATTTGCTATAGCTGATTCCATTCATACGAGCAGCTGCATTTATACGAGCAATCCAGAGTTGTCTGAAGTTTCTCTTTTTTTGTTTTCTATCACGATATGCATATGTGAGCGACTTCATAACAGCCTGATTTGCTGTTTTGAAAAGCTTGCTCTTTGCGCCTCTATATCCTTTAGCTAATTTTAATATTTTTTTACGTCTTTTACGTGTGTGCATAGCACCTTTAACTCTTGCCATGTGTAAAGACTCCTTTCATCGTTTTATTTTTGGCGATTCTCATCGCTCCTGCGTTTTTGGGCATTACCCGAATTTAAGAAACACCTGTTTCTTAACGTAATCCTTATTTGTAAGGAATCATGCTCTTGATTGTAGCTGCATTTGCAGGTGTCAAATATCCGCTTCTTCTGAGCTTTTTTTTTCTCTTTGTTGTTTTTTTGTTAAGGATGTGGCTTCTAAAAGCTTTTCCTCTCTTGATTTTACCATTTTTTGTAACGCTGAAACGTTTTGCAGAGCCTTTATGTGTTTTAATTTTAGGCATCTTAACATTCTCCTTCCATAAAATAATCTTAAAAAGCATGTGTTCTGATAGAACCTGACTTCTTATAATAACGGTTTTGCATAGCAATTTTAACCCGTTTTTCAATTTAACAATACGACATTTGACGTCGCACACCCAATGGGATTTACGCTTTCTTTGGTGAAACAAACATAGCCATGTTTCGGCCTTCGAGTTTTATTCCTTTTTCCACAACACCAAACTCAGACATTTCTTGCTCAACTCTGAGCAACAAATCCTTGCCTATTGCGCTGTGTGTTATCTCACGGCCTCTAAAGCGAACTGAAACCTTAACCTTGTCACCAGATTTCAAAAACTTTATTCCTTGATTAACTTTAGTGTTGAAATCATGCTCATCAATATTAGGGCTGAGTCGAACCTCTTTAATACTGATAACCTTTTGATTTTTCTTAGCTTCCTTTTCTCTCTTTGCCATTTCAAACTTATGTTTACCATAATCCATTATTCGGCAAACAGGTGGTTTTGCCTGCGGCGCAATCTTAACCAAATCAAGATTATGCTC
>JAZNGL010000135.1:0-17289 GCA_045576435.1 Clostridia bacterium | reverse complement strand
AATATATAAGCCGGATTTAAATTCATCAAAACTTTAGTTTTGATGAATTTAAAATATACTGCATCTATTTTGTACGTGAAAGCCAAAAAAATAACACGCAAATTGCGTGTTATTTTTTTGTGTTTGTGTCGGCAGGGCACACATCATTTTGTAACGTAGTTTCAAACATCATTTGACCGTAAGGTCAACATCATTCCGTATGAGCGGACACAAAACGATGTTATTTCTTCGAAATAAATGATATTACACCCCTTCGGTGTAAACGATGTGATGCTTTGCATCAATGATGTTGCACTTCGTGCAAAAGTATGATAGAATTAGTATAGAGGTGATCCTGTAATGAGAGAAGATAAACTTGGCAACTTATCAGTGGAACTATCTGTTGAGATATTAAATTTAGTAAAAGAATTACGGAATAAAAAAGAAACTATAATTTCCAACCAAATTGGGAGAAGTGCTACAAGTGTTTGCGCTAACGTTGCAGAGAGTAAATACGGGCATAGTAGGGCAGATTTTATAGCAAAGTTAGAAATTGCTTTAAAGGAAGCAAGTGAAACAGGTAAGTGGTTAGAGATGCTTTATAAGTCAAATTATATCGATGAGGCGAAATACAAGAGCATAGACAAAATCTGTTCAACAATTAGAATACTTCTCATCGCATCAATTAAAACCGCCAAACAAAATCAAACTAAATAGTATTTTTTAAACTGCTACCTTGCTGTAGCAGTTTTTTATTATATAACAAAAAATAACCCGCATCTATTTTGTATGTTGAAGTCATTTGGAGACCGATTTAGATACATTCTAAACGGTTCTTTTTTATTGACAAAATATAGAATGTATGATATTATAGAAAAAAATTCTAAAAAATAATGATATAATAGAATAACTTTTTGGAGGAGATATGATTATAAAAATAAAAAACATTTATCAAACATTGACGGAGGCTGAAAAAAGAGTAGCAGATGTTATTTTAAAAGACAACATAGGAGTTACAAAAAGCACAGTAAGTGAAATAGCAAATAAAGCGAAAGTTGCGCCATCTGCAGTTATTCGATTTTGTAAAAAGATAGGCGTAGATGGGCTTGCAGAACTAAAAAAAGCATTAATAGAGGAGTTTACAAAAGAAGAGCATAATTTGGAAAATTTGCTTCCGATATCAACCAGCGACGCAGTCAAAGATATTTTTACAAAAACGTTTCAATTTGGCGCAGCTACTCTCAATGATACTTTAAAAATGTTGAATTTTGAGGATATTGAGAAAATTATTAAAAAAATAATAAAGGCAAAACGTGTTGTGTTTTTCGGCGTGGGAACATCCTCTGTGATAGCAATTGATGCTCATTATCGGTTTTCACAAATGGGTATTTCTTCTTCATATTGTTCGGATATGTTATTTATGAATGTTACAGCCGCAAATATGTCTGATGAGGATTTAGCAATTTTTATTTCGCACAGTGGGCAAAGCAAGGCGACTGTTGATGCTATGAGAAGGGCAAAGGAAGCAGGGGCTCAAACGGTTGCAATCAGTAGTTATAGCCAAAGTCTATTGGCAAAAGAAAGTGATTATGCAATTATAGCTTTTTCCGACGAGAATAATTATCCTATTGAAGCCGTTTCTGCAGGTATAGCTCATATGTGTATTATAGATGCGTTTATGATGTCGATAGCAAAGTCAAGGTCAGCAGAGTTATCTAAATATATAAAGACTAGAAATGATGCATTAAAAAACATTAGGTATTAATAGGGATAGTAAAATGAACTAAATTTTAATTGATGAATAGTGGGCGTAAATCCTGCGCCGGAATGGGAGGGAACACCAATTATTTAGTGGTGAACTTATATGATATTTAATACAACACTTAATCAGATGATTTTCTTGCTTTTGCTTATTACAATAGGTTATATATTAGTAAAATGCAAGCTTGTGAGTGATAATGCAGAGTCTACATTGTCAAAGCTTGAAAATTACATATTTATACCTGCGCTTGTTTTGGGGACCTTTATAAATAATTTTACGGTTGAAAAACTAGCAGGAGCAAAAGATAATATTATAGGCAGTATTATAGTTGAGTTGATTGTAATACCTGTGTCTATGTTGATTGTAAGATTATGTTCTAAAGATAAATATATACAAAATATTTACCTTTACGGCTTGTGCTTTTCTAATTTTGGATTTATGGGCAATGCTATAGTAAGTTCAATTTTTCCGGATATATTTTTAGAATATTTGCTTTTTACGCTGGTACTCTGGGTTGGAATTTACATTTGGGGGGCACCAATTCTTTTAATGGGTGACAGCTCAAAAAAAGCCACACTAAAGCAACGATTAAAGACATTTGTAAATCCAATGTTTATAGCAATGGCAATAGGAATGATTGTTGGAATAACTAATATTCCCATACCAATGTTTGCTGAAAATTTTGTGAACACTCTTGGAGATTGTATGTCGCCTATTGCTATGTTACTTACGGGAATGACTGTTGCAAGAAGCAATTTGCTTGAAATTTTAAAACATAAAAGTATATATATGGTTACAATTATTCGCTTAATTATTTATCCATTAATTTTTATTTGTTTGACAAAAATATTTGAATTTCAGGAAACTTTCATTATATGTACGCTATGCTCACTTGCAATGCCATTGGGACTTAATACAATAGTTATTCCAAGTGCCTATGGTAAAGATACAAAAGTTGCTTCGGGAATGGCATTGGTTTCACATCTGTTATCTTGCATAACAATACCTATAATATTTTTATTTTTATAATTTAAAAGGAAAAAAATTCTTATATAACAAAGAACTTAGAGGAGAAATATTTATGAACAAAGTTAAATTTTTAGTATTTTCGGATTTGCATCTGGGTGACCATTATGCTCACAACACAACAGAGCATTTGGATGATATTTTAAAGAGAGCTAAAGAAAACGAGGTGGATTTCATTATTCACTGTGGTGACTTTGGATTGTTCAAAAGTTATCCGGAAGAACTGAATAAGTATAATAACTTTGAAATTCCCACATATCACGTAATAGGAAATCATGATACATATGTCCCACTTGAAGAAGCTATGCAGGAGTTTCAGATGGCTAATCCGTATTACTTTTTTGACAGAAATGGATTTCGCTTTATTGCACTCGATTCAAATGGTATGAGAATAGACGGAGAGGATATCCTTTTCTCAAACGGAAACAATCGCGGAAAGAGTGACTATTTTCCGTTTCTTACTCAAGA
Source organism: Clostridia bacterium (assembly GCA_045576435.1). Classification (GTDB taxonomy): domain Bacteria; phylum Bacillota; class Clostridia; order Monoglobales; family Monoglobaceae; genus CAKSIW01. The sequence goes on along the minus strand of JAZNGL010000135.1, from coordinate 14,054 downwards.
GCAGCTTGACTGGATGGAACAAACTATTCTGGAGTCGCCATATCCTGTTGTTGTTTTTAGCCACCACAGCCTTTCTTGCGATGATTATGGCAAAGGCGGCGGATTAAAGAATCGTGAAGATATTTTAGAAATGTTTCAGCGTGTAAAAGCACAAGGGAAAAGTGTACTTATGGCACTTAGCGGTCACTACCACGTGGACCATCTTCGCATATTGGAACATACCTGCTATTTTGAAGTAAATTCAGCGACTATGTTTTACAATCCCGAAGAACATGAACTCTTTCCACAAGAATATATCGATGCCCATCCAGGTTCAAGACATTGTGCCATATATGACGATGCGCTTTCTGCTATTGTTACCATTACAGATGATGGAACTATTGAAATTGATGGGGTTGAAAGCTCATTTTTCATGGGTGTGTCTCGTATGGAAATTGCAGGTATGGACTATTTTAATGAATATGGAAAGAAAGTAACTTCAAGTATAAAAAGCGAAAAATTGATATTACCACTTTAAGCGTCGATGTCTTTCTTTAAGATGCGTCGGTTATTGTTATGCAGTTTGCAATAGAGACCGTACAAAAAGAAAGGTTATTACTTAACAATAATATTAGCTTTAGCTACTCCGAAGGAGTTGTTTAGCTATTGCGAAGCAATAATTTCACTTTGCACGAATGTGCAAAATTTAGCTAAAAAACAATCTGCATCTATTTTGTACGTGAAAGACAGAAAAAAGCACTGATTTTGATACAAAATCGGTGCTTTTTTTCAAGAAAATAAATCCTTTGGATTTGTTAAAATATCATTCAGGCGTGAAATATTGCTTTGCAATGTGAAATATGCCCTGCAGCCTGAGATAAAGGATTTGTTTCATTTCACAGAAAACCATAAGGATTCTATTTCACATCAACAAAGCTGATATTTTACTTTTAATGCAGTTTGATATATGATATAATACAGATAAATCAGAATTTATCAACCATTCGTGGATTGCAAAATTTATATTTCCAATATATAATTTTCTTTAGAGGTGAGATGTAAATGAATTTAAGGAAAACAGGAAATTTTATTGCTGAACTTAGAAAATCCAAAGGATTAACGCAGAAAGAGATTGCTGAAAAAATAGGAGTGCTTCCGAAAACAGTTTCAAAATGGGAAACAGGGCATGGCTTTCCTGACGTATCTCTAGTTACAAAGCTTGCTGAAATATTAGGGGCGACTACTGATGCTATTTTGTTTGGTGAATTATCTAAAAATGTAAGGGATAATGGAAATATGAAAAGAATAAGATTTTATGTGTGTGCCGATTGTGGGAATATAATAGCACAAACAGGCAATGGTGAGATGCTTTGTTGTGGGAAAAAACTTGATATACTAGCGCCTAAAAAGCCTGATGAGCATCACAGGATACAACTTGAAGAAATAGAAGATGATTTTTATATCACTTGGGAACACCGGATGGAAAAAGAGCATTATATTCATTTTATAGCCTATGTAAGATTTGATAGAATACTTCTTGTTAAGCTTTACCCCGAGCAAAATGGAGAGGTAAGGTTTCCTAAAATGTACGGTGGTAAAATATACTACTACTGTAATAAAGACGGGTTATTTGAATATATGTAAATTTCAGTTTATCGATCAAATTTACGTGAAATCCATAGAAAGAAGACGCTTTTTGAGTGTCTTTTTTGCTTATATTTGTTGTTTTTCAAGAAATCTATTTATGTCATCAGCAAAACTATTCGGCAAGGCGCACGTCAATGCTTGTTGCATAGATTTCAATTCAAATCGGGAATTCAAAAGTGCATTTTCAACAAGGGTTGATAGTTGCCAATCCATTGAGTCGGTATATAGTTTGACGGATGATATGACTCCATTGGTTATTTGTAATTGAAGGTCAATTTCTCCCCAATTAAAACTATTTTTAAAAGATATTGAAAAGGGAAAGGATTTGCCATAAATATATTCCCATGAACTGAACTCATCAGCAAATTGAGAAATTTTGCTAGAGTCAATATCGATAATTTGTGTGATTGGGAGACCGTAAACTTCTTCAAAGGCAGATAACATATGCTCGGCCATCTTTTCGCAAGTTAGCTCATGAGAAAGCTCGGAAAGGTTTATGGTCCGTGATTCCACGGATTTAACGCCTTTAGATTCTAATTTTGCTTTAGATGGAGTTAAATATTTGCTCATTTCTTTCATGTTGGATGAAACAAGAATGGTTCCGTGATGATATGATTTGCCTTTTGAATTAAAAAAAGCATTTCCTGAAAACTTTCTGCCGTCAGCTAAAATATCGTTGCGCCCCGAAAGCTCTGTTTTAATCCCAGCAAAAGAACAGGCTTTTTGGATTACCCGAAGTTGTTTAGTTAAGTTGTGGTCAGGGGTGCAATATAAAAAGGTGAAATTCAGATTGCCTAAATCGTGAAAAACTGCACCACCGCCAGAGAGACGACGAGCAAGCTTTCCGTCATCGGCTTCGAGAAGTGAGCATTGACATTCAACCCAAGGGTTTTGGTTTCTGCCAATCACAACAGTTTTTTGATTTTGCCACAAATATAATATGCAAGTGTTTTCCTCAACATGATCAAGCAGAAATTTTTCTGTTGCGAGATTTTGATATGGGTCAACACAATCGCTTATATAATAATTTAATTTGCTAATCATCATTTCACCTCAAGATTTATAAGTATAACTATATTGTAAGACATTTTTCCTGAATAGTCAACTTTTTATTGACAAAATGATAACAAAATGTTATAATATGTTATAAAAGTGATGAATTAACACAGGAGGTTGTTATGAATCGAATAAGACAAGAACGCATAAAGGAATATGTTGAAAGCCGAAGCTTTGCAACGATAAAAGAGCTGCGAGAACTTATTCCGGATGTATCACTCATGACAATTCATCGTGATTTGGATGCCTTGGAAAAAAGAGGAGTTGTTGCTAAATATCGCGGTGGAGTCAGCTCGATACATCATCCTGACGATGTTGAATTTAATATAAGAAAGCGCGAAAATAACGCAGGAAAGCTTGAAATAGCTAAAAAAGCGTTGACTCTTTTACAATCGCATAGCTCGATATTTTTAGATGCGGGAACATCAAATTTATTTTTTGCGCAGAATATGCCCGATATAAATGTGAATATTGTTACAACGGGGCCGAGCATTGCACTTGAACTTTGCAGATTGCATAATCCTGTTGTAACCATGTGTTGCGGGACAATAAATCGTAAAAATCTTGCAGTTACGGGAATAAACACACTTGATATGCTTGAAAAAATTAACATCGACACGGCTTTTATTGGCGTTTCAGGGTGCTCGGCTGATGTTGGCTTTACTTGTGGAACAGAAGAAGATATGCTGATTAAGCGGATGATTATGAAAAAAGCACGCCAAAGAGTTATGTTGTGTAGCCACGAAAAGCTCACACGCTTGATGCCGTATACTTTTGCGGCTTTATCGGATGCTGATTTTATTGTTTGTGATAAACCTATGCCTGAAGATTTTATGGATGTTGCCAAGAAAGCAGGGGTCACGATATTATAAATTGTGTAGTTTTGAACGGCCTTTTATAAAAAAATAATTGACGAAAATGTTATAATATGTTATAATTAAAAAGTTGTATAAAAAATATCTTTAAAAAATATATAAGGAGGGCTTTATTTTGGCAAATGCTGTAATTATGCCTAAAGCCGGTATTACAGTTGAAAGTTGTATTATCGGCACATGGGAGAAGAAAGTTGGAGATTCTGTTAAGGTGGGAGATGTTCTTTTTACATACGAAACCGATAAAGCTAGTTTTGAGTGTGAATCTACCGAGGAAGGTACTTTGTTAGAAATATTTTATAATGAGGGTGATGAGGTTCCTTGCCTTTTGAACGTTTGTGCGGTTGGAAATCCGGGAGAGGATTGTTCGGCGCTTCGTCCGGGGGATGCACCTGCTGATGCACCTCAGGAGGCTGCTCCTGTTAAGGAAGAGGTTAAGGCTGCACCTGTTGTGGCTACGGCGGTAGAAACAACTGCAGTTGAAGGCGGAAAGGCTGCAATATCACCGAGAGCGAAGAAGTTAGCAGAGCATGCGGGTGTTGATGCATCATTGGCAACACCAACAGGCCCTAATGGAAGAATTATTGAACGCGATGTTAGAACTTTGATGGATAATCCTGAAGTTGCGGCTCAAGCTGCTGCGGCTCCAGTTGCAAGTGCAGCTCCGGTTGCAGAAGTTGAATATAAAGATGTTAACTTCAGTGGTATTCGTCGTGCAATCAGCAAATCAATGCATACATCACTTTCAACAATGGCACAACTCACACACAATACTTCGTTTGATGCAACTGCTATTTTGGCATATAGAAAACAACTTAAGGCAGCTGATGATGAATGTTCAGGAATCACACTTGGAGATATTGTACTTTATGCGGTTTCAAGAACACTTCTCAATCATCCTGATTTGAATGCACATATGCTTGATGACAATACAATTCGTTTGTTTAACCATGTTAATCTTGGTGTTGCGGTTGACACACCACGTGGACTTATGGTTCCAACGATATTCAATGCTGATGAAAAGAGCCTTCTTGAAATTTCTAAAGAAGTTAAAGAACTTGCAGCAGCATGCCGTCAGGGAAATATCAGTCCTGATAAGCTTTCGGGTGGAACGTTCACAGTTTCAAATCTTGGAAACATGGGAGTTGAGTCCTTCACACCTGTTATTAATCCACCACAAACCGGAATTTTGGGCGTTTGCGGCACTATTGATAGAGTTAAAAAGGGTGCAGACGGGTCAATTCAGATTTATCCGGCTATGGGACTCAGCCTCACATATGACCATCGTGCAGTTGATGGAACTCCTGCGGCAAGATTCCAGAAGGAGCTCGGTCATAATCTTGAAAATTTCACAACACTTCTTGCTAAATAGGGAGGATTAAAAAATGGAAACTTTTGATTTATTGGTAGTCGGCGGTGGCCCGGGTGGATATCTGTGTGCTGAACGCGCGGCTCAAGGCGGAATGAAGGTTACTCTTTTTGAGAAGAAAGCGCTTGGAGGTACTTGCCTTAATGAGGGGTGTATTCCAACGAAAACATTGCTTAACTCATCAAAGATGTATCGTCATGCAAAAGAAAGCGCTGCCTTTGGCGTAACCGCTGAAGGTGTTAGCTATGACCACGCAAAGGTTGTTGACAGAAAAGACAAGGTTGTTAAAACTTTGGTTGCAGGCGTTGGCGCAACAATGAAGTCAAACAAGGTAAATGTTGTTACAGCTGATGCGGTGATCAAAGGCCGCGGAGATAACGGATTTGTTGTTGAAGCAAATGGTGAGAAATATGAGGGAAAGCGTTTGGTTATCGCTTCAGGATCAGAGACGGTTGTTCCACCTGTTCCGGGATTAAAGGAAGGGTTAGAAAGCGGATTTGTTGTTACAAACCGCGAAGTTCTTGATCAGAAGAAACTCCCTGAAAATCTTGTTGTTATCGGTGGCGGGGTTATTGGTCTTGAAATGGCATATTACTTTGCAAGCGTTGGCGTTAAAGTAACTGTTATTGAAATGATGCCTAAAATTGCGGGTGCAACAGATCCTGAAATCTGCAAAGTGCTTACAGATGCTTTTGAAAAGCGTGGAATGGTGTTCAAGCTTTCATGCAAAGTTTTAGAGGTTAAAAAAGATAGCGTAATTTATGAAGAAAACGGTGAGAAAAAGGAAATTGCTTGCGATATGGTATTGCTTTCAGCAGGACGTAAGCCTGCAACTGCAAACATAGGTATTGAGACATTGAGTCTTGATATGGACAGAGCAGCAATTAAAACAGACCGTCATCTTTGCACCAACGTTTCAGGCGTTTATGCAATCGGCGATTGCAACGGAAAGCTTATGCTTGCGCACACAGCTTATCGTGAGGCAGAGGTTGCAGTAAATCATATGCTTGGTAAAAAAGACGAAATGCGTTATGATGTTATTCCGTCTGTTATCTACACAGATCCTGAGGTTGCGAGTGTTGGACTCAGCAAGGAAGCAGCCGAGGAAAAGGGTATGAAGGTTAAGGAAGTTAAGCTTCCAATGTCATATGCAGGACGTTATCTTGCAGAAGTTGAGGGTGGAAAAGGCTTTATTAAGCTAGTGGTTGACACCGATAGAAACAGACTTGTGGGTTGTCATCTTGTTGGTTCTTATGCGTCAGAAATAATAATGACCGCGACAATGATGGTTGACACAGAGCTCACACCAAGTCGTTTGCAGAAATTGGTGTTCCCGCATCCAACAGTTGCAGAAATTATAAGAGAAGCAATTTTTCATATATAAAGGAGGAAAATTAAAATGCCAAAGAGTATATTTGTAGACCCCGTGGAGACTCTTGCTCCCGGTAAAATTAAGTTTAAAGACATCCCTGTTAATACATACAAAAAGACAATTAAGGAGGAACGTAGCCGTTATAGCGATGACGATCTTATTCGTATTTATCGTGATATAACAATTCTCCGTGAATTTGAATCAATGCTCAGTTCAATTAAAACACAAGGCGGTTATAATGGAATTGAAACAACATATCCGGGACCTGCCCATCTTTCTGTTGGTCAGGAAGCGGCAGCAGTTGGTCAGGCTTATCTTTTGGACCAGAACGATTTTTCATTTGGTTCACATCGTAGCCATTCTGAAATTCTTGCAAAGGCTCTTTCTTGTATTCAGAAACTCAGCGAACAGGAACTCATGACAATTATGGAAGGATTCCTTGATGGTAGTGCGCTTCGTGCAACCGAAAAATTAGGTCCTGTTAGTGATGTTAAGGAGCTTGCAATTCGTTTCATTCTTTATGGAACACTTTCTGAGATTTTTGCTCGTGAAACAGGCTTCCATAAGGGTATGGGCGGTTCAATGCACGCATTTTTCCTTCCATTTGGTATTTATCCAAACAACGCAATTGTTGGTGGTTCTGCAGCTATTGCAACAGGTGCAGCTCTCTTTAAAAAGGTTAACAACAAGCAGGGAATCGTTGTTTGTAACTCAGGTGACGGTTCTATGGCTCGTGGACCTGTTTGGGAGGCAATGAACTTTGCAGCTATGGATCAGTTCCACACATTATGGGAAAGCCACAAGGGTGGAATGCCAATTCTTTACAATGTGTTCAATAACTCATATGGTATGGGTGACCAGACACGCGGCGAAACAATGGGTTATGATATGCTTGCCCGCATCGGTTCAGGTGTTAGCCCAACTCAGTTCCATGCAGAACGTATTAACGGATTCAATCCTCTTGCAGTTATTGACGCAATGGAACGCAAACTTAAGATTTTACGTGCAGGCGAAGGTCCTGTTATGCTCGATACACTTACATATCGTTATTCAGGACATTCAGTATCCGACCAGAACGCTTACCGTACCAAGGAGGAAATCGAAGCTTGGCAGGCAATCGACCCAATCATCACATACCGTCAAGGTCTTGTTGATGCTGGTGTTGCTAATGATTCTAAGATGGAAGAAATCCTTGCAGAAACAAGAGAGCGTATGACAATGATTTGTAAGGCTGCATCAGACCCTGAGGTTAGTCCTTATGTTAATTTCAAAACTGATCCTGCAGTTGTTGAGCGCATGATGTTCTCAAATGAGAAGGTAGATAAGCTTGATGACCGTGAACCTGAGGTTAATATGCCGCTCAACGAAGTTCCTGCTTATAAAAAGCTTAAGGAAAAAGAGCGTATGCCAATTGTTGATGGCAAGCCTGTTTCAAAGATGAAACTCTTTAATCTTCGTGATGCAATGTCTGAGGTTATATATGACCGTTTCTATGAAGATCCGACTCTCATCGCATATGGTGAGGATTGCCGTGATTGGGGTGGCGCTTTTGCTGTTTATCGTGGCATGATGGACGCTTTCCCGCATTGCCGTCTGTTTAACTCACCTATTGCCGAAGCTGCAATCGTTGGTACTGCAGTTGGTTATGCCGTTTCAGGTGGTCGTGCATTGGTAGAACTTATGTATGCAGACTTTATTGGTTGTGCCGGTGATGAAATCTTCAATCAGATGTCAAAGTGGCAGGCAATGTCTGCAGGCATACTTAAGATGCCGGTTGTTCTTCGTGTGTCAGTTGGTTCTAAATATGGTGCACAGCACAGCCAGGATTGGACAGCACTTTGTGCACACATTCCGGGACTTAAGGTTTGTTTCCCTGCAACTCCTTGGGAAGCAAAGGGACTTATGGAATCTGCTCTTAAGGGAACAGACCCTGTTGTATTCTTTGAAAGCCAGAGAATCTATGATGTTGGTGAACAGTTCCATGAGGGTGGTGTTCCGGCTGAACGTTATGAGATTGAATTTGGTGATGTTAATAAGGTTCGTGACGGTAAGGATGTTACAATTCTCACAATCGGTGCAGCTCTTTATCGTGCAGTTGATGCTGCAAAACAGTTAAGTGAAAAATATGGTATGGAGGCAGATGTAATTAACCTTCACTCACTTGTTCCGCTTGACTATGCAAAGATTGTTGAATCTGTTAAGAAAACAGGCAGAGTTGTTCTCGTTTCTGATGCTTGTGCACGTGGCTCATTCATGAACGATGTTGCAAAAAATATCACAGAGCTTTGCTTTGATGACCTTGATGCACCACCTGTTGTTGTTGGAGCACGTAACTGGATTACACCTCCGTTTGAATTTGATGAATTCTTCTTCCCACAGGCAGGTTGGATAATAGATGCAATTCACGAAAAACTTGTTCCGCTTCCGGGACACGTTGTTGAAAACGGATGCACAGAGGCAGAAACCTATCGTCGTGCAAAGCTTGGTGTTTAAGTGAAAATTAAACGAACAGCAAATGCCGGAGTGCTGCTTGAAATGGACGAAACGCGAATATTGCTTGATGGAATATGTGAAGAGCTTTCACCATATTATGGAACACCTGATTTACTCAGGGATGAATTGCTCGAAAATCCTCCCGATGCAATTGCGTTCACGCATGAGCATTCCGATCATTATGACGAAAAATTTGCAAAAAAATATGAAACTTTAACTGCGAGCCCGATTTTAAAATCGGGCTTTGCAGAGCCGATAAAAATTGGAAATTTGCGATTAAGTACTGTGATAACAAGACATATTGGAAAAGTGGATGTGCCACATATAAGCTTTGTTATTGAAGGTAGTAAATGCGTATGGTTTATGGGTGATGCATCGCCTGTTTGCCTGAAAAATATGCAAGAATTACCGAAACCTGATGTGCTTATTATTCCATATGCATATGCAATTTCGGACTCTGCTTGGAGAAATACAAAGGAAATTGGTGCAAAAATAAATATTTTTTTGCATTTGCCGCAAAAGGATAATGATGAGTATGACCTTTGGAAATCGGTTGAAGTGACAACAAAAAAAGATGAAAGTCTTTTGATCCCTGAACTTGGGGAAGTAATAGAAATTTAAATAAGTTAATGAGGGCTTTATCATTTGATAAATCCCTCGTTTTATTTAGTATATTGTTATTGCTTTTGCTTTCCACATTTTTTGTCAATTTGAAATTGCATGTGTGTTGTTTTAAAAATATAAACATGCTAGAGTATATATTGATATATATTGTTGCTTGACGGATTCTTCATTAAAGATTAAAAAAACAACTTAAGAGGAAAAACACGATAGAACTTTGATTTTTGAATATATTAAGAATTGTCATTGCATAATAAATAAAACAAAATATATGGAGTGATAAAGTGGACATTTTAAATGAAGCAAAAGAAATCAAGAATGAGATTATAGAATATAGACGAGAGTTGCATCGCTATCCTGAGGTTGGGGCGAGGCTTCCAAAAACAAAAGAATTTGTTAAAATGCGACTTTGCGAGATGGGATATGAGCCGCAAGAAATTTGTGAAAGCGGTATAGTTGCAACGATTTCGGGTAAGCTGCAAGGAAGATGCATTATGCTTCGTGCAGACATGGATGCACTAAATATAGAAGAGAAGACAAATCTTAGCTTTAAGTCTGAAAATCAAAATATGCATGCGTGCGGACACGATATGCATACTGCCATGCTTTTGGGCACGGCAAAGATTTTAGCAAGGCATAAGTCTGACCTTTGCGGAACAGTGAAACTTGTGTTTCAACCTGATGAAGAAGGCTTCAAAGGTGCAAAAACAATGATAGAAGCAGGTGTTTTAGAAAATCCAAAACCTGAGGCGGCGCTTGCACTTCATGTTCATTCAGGAACCCCAACGGGCGTGGTGATATGTGGGAAAGGCATTGTTATGTCTGATTGCAGGATTTTCAGGATTGTTATAAGAGGAAAAGAATGTCATGGAGCGATGCCTGAAAACGGAATAGATGCAATAAATATAGCAGCACATATTTTTATTGCACTTGGAGAAATTCAAACAAGAGAAATTGATGCGAAAGAACCATCGGTTATAACCATTGGTAAATTTCAAGGCGGGAGTGCACCTAATGTCATCACGGATAATGTTGTGATTGAGGGGACAATAAGGAGTTTTGATAATGAACTCTCAAAAAAAATCTTTGAGAGAATTGGAGAAATTTCAAAAAATATTGCAGCAGCATTCAGAGGGAGTGCAGTGATTTCTGAGGTTTCATCAACACCAAGGCTTGTTAATGATGAAGTGTTAACAGAAAAAATTTCAGGATTTATTTCACAAATGCTAGGTAGTGATAAAATTGTTCATATTAACGAGGGCGGCATGGGTTCGGAAGATTTTGCGGCTTATAGTGAAAAAATTCCAAGCACTTATCTAATAATTGGAGCAGGTGCAAAAGAGGAAAAGCCTGAGTTTGGTCAGCCAATGCATAACGAAGGTGTTGTTTTTAATGAGGATGTATTACCAATTGGTGCAGCAATCTATGCAAATTCTGCAATGAAGTGGCTTGCAAGGGAATTAAATGTGTGTTATACTTAATTAACGTTTATAGGTATTACTTGATTTTAGGAGATGTAAGTATGAATTTTATGGTAAAAGAATTTTCGGAACTTTCCTTGGTGGAATTATATGAAATAATAAAATCAAGGTCAGAGATTTTTTTGCTTGAACAAAATATTATTTGCCAGGATCTTGATGATGTTGATTACAAAAGCATACATTGTTTTTTCTTTGACGGTAAAAGAGTTATTGCATATTTAAGGGCGTTTTGCCTGGATGCTGATGTTGTAACGATAGGACGAGTGTTGACTCTTGAGCATAGAAAGGGACTTGGAAGCGAACTTATGAAAAAGAGTCTTGAAGAAATAAAAAAGCGTTTCGAATGCAAAAAAATAAGCATTCATGCACAAAAACAGGCAGTAGAGTTTTATAAAAAACTAGGTTTTAATATAGTTTCTGATGAGTTTTTGGAGGAAGGCGTTGTCCATGTTACTATGAAAATGGAGATATAATTCTTTAATTGTGTATTGGATATGTTCAGAATTTAAAAAATTTTTAAAAAGTACTTGACAAAACAAATTTAACGGAGTATAATGTAAAACAAATTTGAATATCACAAATAATGACTGTGAAGAGGACGGTCGGATTGTGCAGCCTAGAGAGAGTTGCCGGGTGGTGTGAGGCAATGGCAGAGCTTTCCAATGACTTATCACCTCTGAGTCGGAGGACCGAAAGGCCAAAAGCTTAGTAGACTCCTTCCGTAATGCTGCGTAAAGGCAAAGGGCTTGTTAGAGCTCGGTAAGTGACGGAAATGTATGTTTTCGTAATTTGAGTGGTACCGCGGGTTATTGAACTCGTCTCAAAGGTTATCTTTTGAGATGAGTTTTTTGTTTTATTCAAATTAGTAACCAAATACTAAATTTGTCAAAAACGAAAGGAGACAAAAACAATGGATTACAGTTTGAAAGAAGTCGCAGGCAGAATCAAGGAACTGCGCGAGGCAAAAGGTTATACACAGGAGGAGCTTGCAAAGCTTTGCGGTGTGTCAGCCCAAGATTACAAAGTTTTGGAGATGGGTGAAACAGATTTTAATTTTACATTCATCTATAAGTGTGCAAAGGCATGCGGAGTTGAGGTTGTTGACTTGCTCGAAGGAACAAGCACAACTCTTACCTCATTTGCTATCACAAGAAAAGGCGAAGGTCTTAAAATCGTAAAGAAACATGGTGTAGAATATAACAATCTGGCACCTAAATTCAGAGAAAAACTTGCAGAACCATTCCTGGTTAAATTTCCATATATTGAAGAAGAACAGAATGCTCCGATTCAGTTGAATTCACACAATGGTCAGGAATTTGATGTTATTGTCAAAGGTTCACTTAAGGTTCAGGTTGGAAATCATGTGGATATACTTAACGAAGGAGACTCTATTTTCTATAACAGCATCATTCCTCACGGAATGGTTGCGGTGAGTGAGGGTGGTTGTGAATTCCATGCTGTTGTATTAAATCCTCAGGACGGTTTAGTTAGCGAGGAATATCCTGAAGCACCAATGATTGCGGCGAAGGTAGCTGCTAAGAAAGAAAAATCAGAAACAGTTGCCGATAAATATGTTGAATCTTTTTATGATGAAAATGGTGTATTTAATGGCATCAAATTTAAAAATGATGATACATTTAACTTTGCATTTGATTGCGTTGATGCTATTGCAGAAAAGAACCCTGAAAAATTGGCTATGATGTGGGTTTCAAATGATAAAACAGATAGAAGATTCACTTTTGGTGATATGAAAAAGTATTCTGCAAAAACTGCGAACTACTTTGAATCTTTGGGCATCAAAAAAGGCGACACCGTAATGCTTGTATTAAAAAGACACTATCAATTCTGGTTCTCAATGCTTGCACTTCATAAAATCGGTGCTATCGCAATTCCTGCAACAAATCAGCTTGTAGAACACGACTTTGATTATAGATATAAAGCTGCAAAAGTAAAAGCGGTTGTATGTACTGCGGACGGTGAGGTTTCATGTGAAGCAGAAAAGGCAGCGGCAAACTATCCCGGCATGGTTAAGGTTTTGGTTGGTGGCAAAAAAGAAGGTTGGCACGATTTCAATGTTGAAATGGAACGTTTCAGCACACATTATGATAGAACTGAAAACACGCCTTGTGGAAACGATCCAATGCTTATGCTCTTTACATCAGGCACAACGGGTTATCCAAGAATTGCAACGCATTCATATAAATATGCGCTCGGTCATTATCCAACAGCAAAACACTGGCATAATGTAAACCCTGACGGACTTCATTTCACAATCTCTGATACAGGTTGGGGTAAAGCACTTTGGGGTAAGCTCTATGGACAATGGCTTTGCGAGGCAGCAACCTTTACTTATGATTTTGACAGATTCCATTCCGAAGACATCCTGCCTATGTTTGCAAAATATAATATCACAACATTTTGTGCGCCGCCAACAATGTACCGTTTCTTCATCAAGGAGGATTTGTCAAAGTATGACCTTTCTTCTATTGAGTATGCAACAACAGCAGGTGAAGCACTTAATCCTGAGGTGTTTAATCAATTCAAGAAAGCAACAGGTCTTACGATTATGGAAGGCTTTGGACAGACCGAAACAACTCTTTCAATCGCAAACTTTGTTGGTTCAACACCGAAAATCGGCTCTATGGGTAGACCCAGTCCGTTATACGATGTGGTTGTTCTTGATCCTGACGGCAACGAGTGTAAAACCGGTGATACAGGCGAAATCTGTATCCGCGTAAAAGATGAAGTACCTTGCGGACTGTTTATCGGCTATTATCTCGATGAGGAAAAAACAAACGAGGTATGGCATGACGGATATTATCATACAGGCGACCAGGCAACTATGGACGAAGATGGATACCTTTGGTATGTGGGTAGAATTGATGATGTTATCAAATCCTCCGGTTATCGTATCGGACCTTTCGAAATTGAAAGTGTTATCATGGAACTTCCTTATGTTCTTGAATGCGCAATCACGCCTGTTCCTGATGAGGTCAGAGGACAGATTGTAAAAGCTACTGTTGTTCTTGTTAAAGGCAATGAAGGAACAGAGGAGCTTAAAAAAGAAATTCAGGAATATGTAAAAACACATACTGCTCCCTACAAATACCCCAGAATCGTTGAATTTGTTGATGAACTCCCAAAGACAATCAGCGGTAAAGTAA
>JAZNGL010000134.1:0-3090 GCA_045576435.1 Clostridia bacterium | reverse complement strand
GACTCTGGCAATTACACTTACAATTCTTGTCTTTGTGATTATTGCCTTTATGGTATCAGCAGGTCTTTATTCAAATATTCTGCCAAACACATGGGTTAACGATGTTTGCATCGGGGGTATCTCCAAAGACGAAGCACATGATATTCTCGTTGACAACTTTCAGTCATCACTGAAAGATAGAGAAATCACCCTGAAATGTGCCGACAGAGACACCCGAATATCATTCTCAGATTTGGGAGTTGCTCCAGATATAAAATCAACTGTTGAAAACGCATATAATCAAGGTCGAAAATATGGTGTTTTTTCTAAGACTGCATTTTTGTTTATATCTCCTTTTAAAAAATCGTCTGTTCCTCTTGTTGTTACTTCGGATAAAAACACTATAGACACTGTTATTGGCAATCTTGCAGAAGGTCTTGAAACCGATGTCACCAACATGGAATATAGTCTTGATGAAAATGTTCTCACAATAATAAAAGGTAATCCGGGAGAAAAAATTGACCGCGAAAAAGCCTTAGCAGAAATACTTGCTGCTGTGGAAAAACCTGAAATTTCAGAAATTGTTTTCAAAATAGAAAAAGCTTTACCTGAAGATAATGACGTTGATAAATTTTTGTCCGAGCTTTCTCAGTCTCCACGTGATGCCTATTACGAATATAAAGATGGAGTTGTAACCGTTATTGATGAAAAACCTCAGATAACTGCAAATCGCGCTGATATTGAAAAAGTTTTTTCCTCACCTGAACGCATATCTAAAATTAATGTAAGTTCGGTTTTCCCCGAAAAAACAGGGAAAGAATTGCGTGAAATGCTATTTCGGGATACTTTAGCAACTTTTTCATCCAACTTTGCATCAAGTTCTGCATCAAGAGCAGCAAACGTAACCCTTTCTGCATCAAGAATTAATAATTATATTCTTATGCCTGGTGACGTTTTTTCCTATGACAAAACAATTGGAAGACGCACCTGGGAAAATGGTTATCGTGAAGCAGGCGTTTATGTTGGCAATAAGGTTGAAAGCGGTATAGGTGGTGGCATATGTCAAACATCATCAACTCTTTATTCAGCTGCTCTCTATGCAAATCTTGAAATTGTCAGCCGAACTTCGCATTCTTTACCCGTTAGCTATGTCCCTGGAGGACAAGATGCAACAATTGCCGAAGGCTATATTGATTTGAAATTAAAGAACAACACCGAATATCCCATCAAACTCATTGCTAAGGTTTCAGGAAAAACTCTAACGTGTAGCATACTGGGTGTTGCTGTTCCGAACCAAACCGTTGAGGTGATTCACTCAACTGTTGGAACAACCACTCCTGAACTTGAACGTGTTTTAGATGAAAGTGTGCCTGTAGGATATAAAAAGATTACAAACAATGGTGCAAATGGATATACCGTTGCATCAAAGCGTGTGGTAAAAATAAATGGCGAAGTAACAAAAAGTGAAAATCTGACCAAGAGTGTTTACAAAGCATCAAATATCGAAGAAGCAGTTAACCCGGCAGACCAAAACACACCAACTGACAATTTGAAAGTTTTCACAGGTCAGGAATCCGTCACAACAACCACAGAAAATGAACCAACGACAATTCCTACGGATGCTGATGCTCTTCCAACTCCATCCGAAGAAAATTTTGAAAATGCAGAAAACCCAAACAGCACTTCTGAAAATGATTTTATAGAATCATCACCAGATGAGGTTGAATCTCCAAATGAATTTTCTGATGTTTCTGTTGATGTTTCAATCATTGAATAAACATATAAAAATGACGCTGTTTTTAACAAAACAGCGTCATTTTTTATATTATAGTTTTAATAATCTTGCCGTGCAAATCTTCATCACTTTCAATGAAAACGTCCATATAGTTTGCTGTTGTAGCGTGATATTTCCCGTCCTTTAACCTTTGTTCAACCAAAACCTCAACTTCTCTATCTTTGAATGTGTTATAAAATTCCAACTTCATCTTTTCGGCAAGAGCAATCATTTTTTCACTACGCTCTTCCTTTATGCTTTCAGGCACCTGCTCCTTCATTTTTTCAGCAGCGGTTCCCTTTCTTATTGAATACTTAAATATGTGCATCTGCATAAATCCAATTTTCTTTGAAAATTCGTATGATTTTTGGAATTCTTCCTCCGTCTCACCCGGAAATCCAACCATTAAATCTGTTGTGATAGATGTGTCCTTTATATTATTTCTAAGCATCCCCACGGCTTTAAAATATTCCTCTGTTGTATATCTGCGTTTCATCCTTTTTAATGTTTCATCGCAACCACTCTGCAACGCCAGATGAAATTGCGGACATAAATTATTAAGTTTTGCTGCTCTTTTTACGAAATCTTCAGTTATTACTATCGGCTCAATTGAACCCAATCTAACTCTTTTTATTCCCTCAACACCGCAAACCGCTTCAACAACATCAATCAATCCAAGTCCATTTTTTAAATCTTTGCCATAAGAGCCAATGTGAATGCCAGTTAAAACAATCTCAACAAATCCGTTTTTTGCAAGAAGCTCTGCTTCCTCAACTATTTTTTCAATGTTTCGGGAACGCACCGGGCCTCTTGCATACGGGATGATACAATATGTACAAAAATTATCACATCCATCCTCAATCTTCAAATTAGCCCGAACACGGCTCTGGTCTGATGTTAAACAAAGCTCCTCAAACTCACGTTCTTTCATCACATCACTATGGCAGATAACACGTTTGCCATTTAGTGCCTCTTCAACCAGATTAACAATATTCCCTTTTCCGGCAGTACCAATCACAACATCAACGCCCTCAATTTTCGAAACAGTCTGAGGTTCAGTCTGTGAATAACAGCCCACAACGGCAATAACAGCATTGGGGTTTTCCTTTTTTGTTTTTCTTATCTGCTGTCTTGACTTTTGCGCACCCGTTCCTGTAACTGCACAAGTATTAATAACATATATATTGGCTTTGCCATCTTCAACAATGGTATATCCATGCCGTCTGAATAATTCAGCCATGGATTGGCTCTCATAAAAGTTTGTTTTGCAGCCTAGTGTTATAAATTTAACTTTCATTTTTAATCTTCCATTCTTTTACCAAATTTAATGAAAAAAT
>JAZNGL010000133.1:0-6667 GCA_045576435.1 Clostridia bacterium | reverse complement strand
ATGACCAGTCTAATAGTTTTGAAAGTCAAAAATTATATTTTGAAGAATATATTAAACGAAATCCTGACTGGGAACTTTTTGAAATTTATGCAGATGAAGGATTAACAGGAACAAGTACTAAAAAAAGAAAAGCTTTCAATAGAATGATTGCGGATGCACATTTAGGAAAATTTAATTTGATACTTACAAAAGAAGTTAGTAGATTTGCAAGAAATACTGTAGACACATTGCAATATACAAGAGAATTAAAGGCACTTAATGTAGGCGTTTATTTTGCACTTGACAATATTGACACTCTTGCACCGGATGGGGAGCTTAGATTAACCATTATGGCATCACTTGCACAAGAGGAAAGCAGAAAAACATCTGAACGTGTGAAGTGGGGACAAAAGAGACAGATGGAAAAAGGTGTGGTTTTTGGACGTGATATGCTTGGCTATGATGTTGTAAACGGTGTTTTACATATCAACGAAGAAGGAGCAAAAATAGTAAGGTTAATCTATCATAAGTTTGTCTATGAAAAAAAGGGGACATATACTATAGCAAAAGAACTACGTGAAGAAGGATATAAAACAATAACAGGTAATGCGGTGTGGACAAATACGGTTATTTTAAAGGTGTTACGAAATGAAAAGTATTGTGGTGATTTAGTTCAAAAGAAAACATATACGCCAGATTTTCTAACTCATAATAAGAAATATAATCATGGAGAGGAAGATTTTGTAAGATTAACCGACCACCATGAACCTATTGTTTCAAGAGAAATTTGGGATATGGCACAATCTGAGCTTGAGAAGCGTTCTCCATCAGATGAAATAAAAGCAAGACATAGTAATCGTTATCCATTGTCAGGTAAAATACAATGTGCTTGTTGTGGTAACAGGTTTGTATCAAGAACAAAAAAGAGAAACGATGGAAGTCGTTCAAAAGCATGGAGATGTTATGAAGCGGCACAACACGGATTGCCAAAAACAGATATAGCCGGAAATCAAATCGGGTGCAGTATTAATTCTCAAATTCGTGATGAAGATTTTATGTTGGCAATACAGAAAGTAATTGAAAGCTTAAAAATAAATAAAAAGTATATATTAGATAGTCTTATAAAAATATTAAAAGTTGTTTTTGATGCCGGTGAAAGTAAAACTCTTGATGAAGAAGCAATTAAAGCAAAAATAGAAAATCTCAAATCTAAATCTGAACGATTGCTTGATTTGTATTTGAGTGAAGATTTAACTAAAGAACAATACAGGCAAAAAAAAGAGAGTTACGAGAAAGAACTTGCAGACTTAAATAAAATTATAACACAAAGTAAAAAAGCAACTTGTGATTGCGATAGTAATAATATAATTGAAGAAATAAAAGAATATCTATCTGATATTCTATACGCAAGGAAACAAGATGATATTTTTTATAAAACAATTATTGATAAAATAGTTGTTTTTGACAGAAAGAATTTTGATATTTATTTAAGTTTGCTCCCTCACAGATGGAAAGTGATGTTAAATTCAGCTATAGAGCAGAATAACCTGTGCGGGAGCATTAAGAACACGATGTACCAATGTCTGTGAGTGTTGATTTGCTGATTTCGTTTGGCATTGAAAATCTTTGAGAAAGATAGCGCATTGCAGCACCAGCTTCCCCATGAGGTCCACCATACTGACTGATAATAAAGCTTGCGAGCTTTGGGTTGGGGTTTTTAATGTTTATAGGATATTGCAATCGTTTTTGATAACTCCACATTTAATAATTCCTCCTTAATTCCATGGCCATGGGTCGGTATTCCATGTCCATCCGTCGTCAGTGTTAACATCCCAAACATTTATTGGGCCATATTTTTTAACATATTCGGCCTTTAATTCGGCTGTTTTTTTGCTCATATTTTTGAACATTTCGAGAGCCATTTTATCTTTAGGATGTGTGTCTAAATATAAATTCCATTCATGTGCGGCAAAAGAATATGCCATTATTTGTTTCATTAAATTTTCTTGTTCATTCATTTTTCTTGTCCTCCATTGTGAGTGATTGATTTCCATAAACTCCGAGTGGAAGGTCGAGCAATGGGAAAATAGTCCCGCGTTCAAGCCCCATCTCGGGAGAATATAAATTTCTGTCACTTGCTTGTTGATATGGTACATATGCATATCCAATGGGACGAGCATAATTAATATCGTTCATAAATTTCAATCCTTTCTTTTTAGGTTTTATCTTGCAATAATATAATATGAAATCAACTGATGAAGGGTTCATGAAAAAACTTTTTTTATTTATGTAAAAGCTATTGACAAACGTTCGTTGCTAGTATATAATAGCAATATGTAGTGCGCTTCAAACAAAAAAACACCAATATCTTGTGCTTGTTTGCAAGAAGCTTAGAAGGGGAGAGGATGGGCAAAATGGAGTTTTATGGGCTTATGAAGCTGACTCTTCTGGATTATCCGGGAAAGGTTGCATGCACTATTTTTACAGGTGGTTGCAATTTTTGTTGCCCATTTTGCCACAATGCCCTGATTGTTAAAAAGGAAGCAGAAGAAATTTTTTCAGAAGAAGATATCCTTAAATTTCTTGCAAAACGCAAGGGCATTTTGGATGGTGTTTGCATATCTGGCGGAGAACCACTTTTGCATGATGACTTAATACCTTTTATGGAAAAGGTTAAAAATTTGGGGTATTCTGTTAAGCTTGATACCAACGGAAGCTTTCCCGGGCGTCTGGAGAAGGTTATTAAAAGTGGATTTTGTGATTACGTTGCAATGGATATCAAAAATTCATTTGACAGATATTCCGAAACGGTTGGCATTGGTGATGTCAAAACGGATAATATTTCAGAAAGCATAAGTATTATAAAAAATAGTGGAATTGATCATGAATTCAGAACAACAGTTGCGAAAGAGCTTCATTCTGATGAGAATATGGCCAGGTTAGCGCAGATGATTGAAAATGAAGATAAATATTTCATTCAGAATTATCGTGAAAATGAAAATGTATTGATTAAAGGTTTGACACCATTTGACGAAGAGGGGTTAAAGAAACTTCTTTTGGCGGTTCAAAAATATGTACCAAAAGCTTCTTTGCGGGGCATTGAATAATATAAAATAAAAAACAGGGGGAAAAGGGAAATGTATAGAGTAAAAAAGAGAGATAATACACTTGCGGATTTTAATTTATCGAAGATTAGTGAGGCGATAACACAAGCGTTTGATGCGCAAAACAGACAGTATACGCCTAATATAATAGATTTTCTTGCACTTAAAGTTACGGCAGATTTTGAGCCGAAAATAAAGGACGATACAATCAACGTTGAAGCTATTCAAGATAGCGTCGAAGAGGTTTTGGTTCAGGCTGGATATGCTGATGTTGCAAAGGCATATATCCTTTACAGAAAGCTTCATGAGAAGATGCGTAACATGAAGTCAACAATCCTTGACTATAAAGATGTTGTAAATAGCTATGTTAAGGTAACTGATTGGCGTGTTAAAGAAAACTCAACTGTTACATATTCAGTTGGTGGACTTATTTTGAGTAACTCAGGAGCTATAACCGCAAACTATTGGCTGAGTGAAATTTATGATGAAGAGATTGCGAATGCACATCGTAGTGCAGACATTCATATTCATGACCTTTCAATGCTCACAGGATATTGCGCAGGCTGGTCATTAAAGCAACTTATTCAGGAAGGCCTTGGCGGTGTTGAGGGTAAAATAACATCATCACCTGCGAGCCATCTTGCAACACTTTGTAATCAGATGGTTAACTTTTTGGGAATTATGCAGAATGAGTGGGCAGGTGCTCAGGCGTTCAGCTCATTTGACACATATCTTGCTCCATTTGTTAAGGTGGACAACCTTTCATATGACCAGGTTAAAAAGTGTATTGAGTCATTTATCTATGGCGTTAACACACCTAGCCGTTGGGGAACTCAGGCACCTTTCTCAAATATAACACTTGACTGGACAGTTCCAAAGGATTTGGCAGAGCTTCCTGCAATCGTTGGCGGCAAGGAAATGGACTTCAAGTATAAAGATTGTAAGAAAGAAATGGATATGGTTAATAAGGCATTTATCGAAACGATGATAGAGGGAGATGCTAATGGAAGAGGTTTTCAATATCCGATTCCAACCTATTCAATAACCAGTGATTTTGATTGGTCTGAAACAGAAAACAACAGGCTCTTGTTTGAGATGACATCTAAATATGGAACACCTTATTTCTCAAATTATATTAACAGTGATATGGAGCCTAATGATGTTCGTAGCATGTGCTGCCGTTTGAGACTTGACCTTCGTGAACTTCGTAAAAAATCCGGTGGATTCTTTGGTAGCGGTGAGAGCACAGGTTCTGTTGGCGTTGTAACAATTAACATGCCTAGAATTGCATATCTTGCAAAAGATGAGGCAGACTTCTTTGCCCGTCTTGATAAATTGATGGATATTTCAGCTCGTTCACTTAAAGCAAAGAGAAATGTTATTGAAAAGCTTCTTGATGAGGGACTTTATCCATATACAAAGCGTTATTTGGGAACATTCAATAACCACTTCTCAACAATCGGTTTGATTGGTATGAATGAAGTTGGACTTAATGCAAAGTGGATTGGCAAGGATATGACTCATGTTGAAACACAGGAGTTTTCAAAGAAAGTGCTTAACCATATGAGAGAGAGACTTTCGGATTATCAGGAGAAATATGGAGATTTATACAATCTCGAAGCAACACCGGCTGAGTCAACAACCTATCGTTTGGCAAAACATGATGTTAAGAAATATCCTGATATTATTACTGCTGCAGAAGAGGGTGGAACACCTTACTATACAAACAGTTCACACCTTCCGGTTGGATATACTTCAGATATATTTGATGCTCTTGACATACAGGATGATTTGCAGACACTTTATACTTCAGGAACAGTATTCCATGCATTCTTAGGTGAAAAGATGCCGGATTGGAAAGCGGCGGCGTCACTTGTTAGAAAAATTGCAGAAAACTATAAATTACCATATTATACACTTTCTCCAACATATTCTGTTTGCAGAACTCACGGATATCTGAATGGAGAGCAGGATGTTTGTCCAAAATGTGGTGAGAGAACAGAGGTATATAGCAGAATCACAGGATATTATCGTCCTGTTCGCAACTGGAATGATGGAAAAACGCAAGAATATAAAGACAGAAAACTTTATGATATTGAAAATTCTGTTATGAAAGAACGTAATGTTGTAAAGAGTGATTGCAAATGTGATTCCGTAGAAGATGAGGGAACGGCAGAGAAAATTTTACTTTTCACAACAAAAACTTGCCCGAACTGCAGAGTTGCAACCGCAATGCTTGAAAAGTGCGGAATTGGATATACTAAGATTGATGCAGAAGAAAATCCTGCAGAGTCAGATGCTTATGAAATTCGTCAGGCACCAACTTTGGTTGTTGTAACAGACAAAGGCTTTGTTAAATATGCAGGAGCATCGGAAATTAAGAAGTTTACAGAGACTGCAGTTTTAGCATAAAGTTAAAACAGAAAGGAAAAGCGCATTATGTATGATGTGATTGTTATAGGCGGCGGCCCTGCCGGGCTGACCGCAGCGCTTTACGCTCTCAGAGCCGAAAAAACAGTGTTGGTTTTAGAGGGGTCAGGTTTTGGCGGGCAGATTGTTTATGCACAAACAGTTGAAAATTTTCCGGGGACAGCACAGATGAGTGGAGCAGGCTTTGCTGATGCGCTTTTAGAGCAGGTTTTATCTGCGGGTGGAGTTGTTGAGTTTGAAACTGTTAAGGGAATTAAAGATGGTGAAGAAAAAACGGTTATAACCGAAAACAATGAATATAAGGCGAAGTCGGTTATCGTTGCAACAGGTGTTAAACACAGAAGGCTTGGAGCAGTTGGTGAAGAGGAGCATATTGGCAGAGGAGTATCTTTTTGTGCCCTTTGTGACGGTGCTTTCTTTAAAGGTAAAACAGTAACTGTTGTGGGCGGTGGAAACACTGCGCTTGAAGATGCAATTTATCTTGCAGATGTTGCTGAAAAGGTTTACCTTGTTCATCGCCGTGATGAGTTCAGAGCGGAAAAAAGAGTGGTTCGCGAGCTTAAAGAAAAGAAAAATATTGAACCGGTTTTAGATTCTGTTGTTACTAACATTGTGGGTGACAATATGGTTTCTGAAATTGAGATTTCTAATGTTAAAAGCGGCGAAAAAGAAATTCTTAAAACAGATGGCGTTTTCATAGCCGTTGGGCAGACACCGCAAAACACAATTTTTGAAGGTTTATTGGAACTTGATAATGATGGCTATATTATTGCAGGTGAGGATTGCAGAACAAACGTCGATGGAATTTTTGCTGCGGGAGATTGCAGAACAAAAACTGTTCGTCAGTTGACGACAGCAGTTGCAGACGGAACAGTTGCAGCGGTTAGTTGTTAATTATTAATTTAAAATTGATGTCTCGATGGATTGACAATATCCCCGATTTGAGACTAAAATGAGCCAAGAACTATGTCTTGGCTCATTTTTTTTGTTATATAAAAACGCCGATGTGGATTTTGAAGTGAACCCAAAAGTTTAGACAAAATTTAATATTAACTTGCTAAGGAGTGAGTTCTGTATTGCACAGGACTCATTCCTCTTAGTTTTAATGAAATTCTTTCGTTATTGTAGTAATCAATATATTTCTTTAATTCATC
>JAZNGL010000132.1:0-2400 GCA_045576435.1 Clostridia bacterium | reverse complement strand
CGTCAAATTATTGAGAGATATTATGGCAGCGAGATTTTTTATGAGGATGCAATAAATATTGTTCTTCCTGATGCATATGATAAAGCAATTGAGGAACAAAACATTGATGCGGTTGCACAACCTGAAATAGATGTTAAAGATATTTCTAAAGAAACAGGCGTTGTGTTCACAGCTAAAGTAGCAGTTAAGCCAGAATTTGAACTTGGTCAATATAAGGGCGTTGAAGTTTCAAAAATCACACACAGAACAACTGAAAAGGAAATCAATGGCGAAATAGAAAAAATCAGAAACAGAAATGCAAGAATGGTTCCTGTTGAAGATAGAGCAGCTCAGCTTGAAGATACTGTTAACATTGACTTTGAAGGATTTACAGATGGTGTTGCATTTGATGGCGGAAAAGGCGAAAGCTTTGATTTGAAGCTTGGTTCCGGACAGTTTATTCCGGGCTTCGAGGAGCAGCTTGTCGGCAAGAATGTTGGCGATGAAACTGAAGTTAACGTGACATTCCCGAAAGAATATCATTCTGAAGACCTTAAGGGCAAAGATGCGATGTTCAAGGTTAAAATCAATGCAATTAAAACTCAGGAGCTTCCTGAACTTGATGATGAATTTGCAAAGGATGTCAGCGAGTTTGATACTTTTGATGAGTTTAAGGCTGATTTAGCTAAGAGGCTCAGAGAAAACAACAAAGAAAAGGCTAAGCGTGAATTAGAAGATAAAATAGTGGAAACAATATGTAATAATACTGAAATCGATATACCTGAAGTTATGTTTGAGACAGCGGTTGATGGACAGATTCGTGAATTTGCAATGCAACTCAGATATCAAGGGATTGACCTTGAGCAGTATGCAAAATATACCGGAGTGACTGTTGATGCTATGAAAGCTCAGTTCAGACCTGATGCAGAAAAGAGAGTTAAAACTTCATTAGTTCTCGAAAAGATTGCAAAGGTTGAAGGACTTGAGGTTACAGACAAAGAAATTGATAAAGAAATTGAAAAGATGGCTGAGCAGAGTAAAATGTCTGTTGACGATGTTAAGAAATATGTTAACATGGACGAACTTAAGAACAGTAAGCTCATGGAAAAAACAGTTGAGTTTGTTGTGAAAAATGCTTCGGTTAAATAGTAACTGTGAAATTAAGCAAAGGTTAATCGTTTCAGATTAACCTTGCTTGTTTATTATAGGTTTTAAAAAATTTATCATAAATGGAGGTATTTTAGATGTATAACAGTTTAGTTCCTTATGTAATTGAACAAACAAGCAGAGGCGAACGTTCATATGATATTTTTTCACGTTTGCTCAAAGACAGAATTATATTTTTATCAGATGAAGTGAATGATGCAACAGCAAGCCTTGTGGTTGCTCAGCTTTTGTTCCTTGATAGTGAAGACCCTGATAAGGACATAAATCTTTATATAAACAGTCCTGGTGGTTCTATAACTGCAGGTATGGCTATCTATGATACTATGAGATATACAAAAGCGGATGTGTCAACAATATGTGTGGGTATGGCAGCATCTATGGGTGCATTTTTGCTCTCAGCGGGAGCAAAAGGAAAAAGATTTGCACTTCCTAACAGTGAAATCATGATTCATCAGCCTCTTGGCGGTGCTCAAGGTCAGGCAACAGATATTCAGATACATGCTGAACGCATAATAAAAATGAAAGAAAAACTTAATATCATGCTCAGCGAACATACAGGTCAGCCACTTGATGTTATTAAGCGTGACACCGAAAGAGATAACTTTATGTCTGCAGATGAGGCGTTAAAATACGGGCTGATTGATAAAATTGTTGAGAAAAGATAATACGTTTTTAAAAGAGGAGCTTAGTAATGGCAAATAAAAATAGTAGTATTAATCAGCTTCGTTGTTCTTTTTGTGGGAAAACAGAGGAACAGGTTCGCAAAATGATTGAGGGACCCGGAGTTTGCATATGTAATGAATGTGTTGACTTGTGTCTTGAAATTTTTGATGATGAGCTTGAAGAATTTGCAACTGAAAACGAGACTCTTGGACTTGAGAAATTGCCTAAACCAAAGGAAATAAAGGCTTTTTTAGATGAATATATTGTAGGACAAGAGGAAGCTAAAAAGGCACTTGCAGTTGCAATTTATAATCATTATAAAAGAATTGAATATGGTGAGGATAACAACGATATTGAACTCCAAAAGAGTAACATTCTTTTGCTTGGACCGACGGGTGTTGGTAAAACATTCCTGGCACAAACCCTTGCGAAAATGATGAATGTTCCGTTTGTTATTGCGGATGCAACTTCGTTAACAGAAGCGGGCTATGTGGGAGAGGATGTTGAAAATATTCTTCTTAAAATAATTCAGGCAGCTGATTATAACATTGAACTTGCAGAAAAGGGTATTATTTATATTGATGAAATTGA
>JAZNGL010000131.1:0-30557 GCA_045576435.1 Clostridia bacterium | reverse complement strand
TATCCTGTTTTTGTTTTTTGCATAAATCAATGTGCAATTGATTTTATATATGCTTTTGGTGACATACCCATTTTTTTCTTGAATACCTTAGAAAAATACTGTGCGTCTGCATATCCACACAGACTTGATATGTTGGAAACACTTAAAATCCCTGTTGCATCATAGTGCAGGCGTTTTGAATTCTTATGATATTTAAATACTCAATAATACCAAGATTGAATCGTTTTTTAAAAGCAGACGATATGTATTTCGGACTATACGAAAGCTCTTTGCTGATAAAATCCAATGTGAGTTTTGGTTTTGAAAAGTTATCATCAATGTATTTTTTTATTTTTAGTGATATGTCGTCGTTCAGATGATTTTTTTGGATTAGAGGAATAATTTTTTCGCCAAGAAAGAAAAAGGAGTATAGCAAGATACTTTCCGAAATCAAGTCAGTCATGTCAGAATGCGCTTTCAATCCTTTCTTCCAAAATTCATAAATTTCCTGACAACCGTGAAAAAGATAATTTTGTGGTGAAATTTTCAGGTTATCCATAATCATATTCGCTCTGGAACCTAAAAAACTGATATACATATAGGCAAAGTTCTCTTCAGACTCTATACAAAACGGAACAGCAGGAAAGGTGAAAAACATGTCGCCGAAAGAAAGCTGATGTGTGTGTTTTTCTGTATGAAGATAACCTTTGCCACTACACACAAAATGCATCTTATATACTGACTGTGGCTTCGGCAAAGAATATGGTTGTTGTTCGATTTCTAAAACATAATTTATGGTATGTATAGAATGATAGTCTTGATGATAAGGAACAAAATGACATATAGGTTCTTCCATAAAAACCCCTCCTTTTTAAGATATTATAATCATGAAAACTAATATTGTCAATGCAGTTCGAACTATTTTCCACAAACATGCGTAAAATATCCATTGACCATAAAAATTCAATGTGCTAGAATAGAAAAAAATTGAACGGAGGTAGTTGTTATGGAAAAAGTAAAAATTGGTGTAATGGGTGCTTATCGTGGCATAAGTATGATTAACTTTTGTAAAAAAGCTGATAATGTAGAAATTGTAGCTATTTGTGATAAAAACCCTAATGCACTTCAAGCACAACGCAAAAACGCAGAAGGCTTAAATATTGCATTTTATGACAATTTTGAAGACTTTATAAGACATGATATGGATGCGGTTGTTCTTGCAAATTATGCAAATGAACATGCCCCCTTTGCAATAAAAGCTATGAAGCATGGAAAACATGTTTTCTCAGAGGTTTCACCGGTGCAGACAATGAAAGAGACGGTTGAACTAGTTGAAGCAGTTGAAGAAACCGGAATGATTTATGCTTTTGGCGAAAATTACTGCTATATGCCCGCACCTTATGAAATGAAAAAGTTGTATGAGCAAAATAAAATAGGAGAATTTGAATACGGAGAAGGTGAATATATTCATAACTGTGAGCCTATGTGGCCAAGTCTTACACAGGGTGAAAAAGACCACTGGCGCAACAATTCGTACTCTACCTTTTATTGCACACATTCATTAGGTCCAATTATTCATATTACCGGATTGCGACCGATTTCTGTAATCGGATTTGAGGGAACAAAAAACGAAAGAAACCTCCGCACAGGAGCAAAAAGCGGAAGCTTTGGAATAGAAATGGTAACCCTTGAAAACGGTGGTATCATAAAAAGTATTCATGGAGGCTTATATAAGAATTCGGTTTGGTATTCCGTGTATGGTTCAAAGGGAAGAATGGAAAGCAGCAGAGAAGATGCTAAGGATGGCAAAGTCAGTAAAATTTATGTGAATTATGATAATTTCCCTGGAGAATACGGCGAAGAAAAGCTTGAAAGCTATAATCCAACATTTGATACTGGTGATAAGCTGGAAGAGTTTGGACATAGTGGCTCGGATTTCTATTCAATGTATCACTTTGTTCAAAAAATCATAGGCAATCCTGATGCTGATATCGTAGATGTTTATGAGGCTTTGGATATGTTCTTGCCCGGAATGTTTGCATATCGTTCAATTTTAGATGGTGGTGTAAGCAAGGAAATCCCTAATCTTCGTGACAAGGCTGTCAGAGAGCTATGGAGAAATGATACTGCATGCACAGATTCTAAAACTGCAGGGGATATGCTTCTGCCGACATTCTCAAAAGGAACGCCAGAAATAGATGATTCCGTATATGAGCATATGAAAAAGCTGTGGGAAGATGAATGCAAAAAGGAAGATGGCAATTATAGGGCAATGGCATTTAAACATGGAATAGTATAAAAACTAATATTGTCAATGCAATTCAACCTATTTTCCACAAATATGCGTAAATATCCATTGACGATAAAAATTAATGTATTAGGATAGAGAAAATTGAACGGATGTGGAAAGTAAATGTATATTCTTATGATTCTTGTTGTTGCCGTTATGTTTTCTTTTCAGTTTATATTTAATGACAGCTTTAGAAAAGAAGAAGGCAGTAGTCTTAGTTCTGCATTGAAATTTACGTTATATACATCTGTTTTTGGATTGATTGTGCTTTTTGCACTAATAAGGCACACATACAGATTTCTTTGTTTTCTGTCATGACAGCGTGTTTTTACAGTGTTATTAGTATTTGTTTGAGTTATGTATCAATCAAAGCACTTTCCTTGGCAAACTCATAGGAGCCGTAACGCACGTTTTATCAATGACCCCACGCGTGGCTATGGAATTTTTAATGAACGGCCAACCAAAAACACAAATAATAGTAATTCTTAAAAAAAGACAAGCCTGAGGAAACTCCCTCGGGCTTGTCTTTTAATTTTTGTTCTTAATCCCGAAACCACTTTCAATATTAAGTGCATATGCATCGCCTATCCAAATGTTTTTGCAACTAGCACCGACATCTCATATAGATGTTTACTCAATATTGCAATTCGTCCCAAGATTTTACCATTCAATTTCAACCAATCCTTTTTTCTTGATTGACTCCTCCATTGCACAGCTAATCTTAACCGTTGCATAAATATGGTCATAATCCAAACATTGCTCACCCTTTTTTACACAGTTGAGAAAATCCTTATACAAGAGTTCACTCGAATTACTTTGATCAAATTTTTCATGAAGAAAATCAGAGCGCTGCAAATAAGCTCCCACATAAATATCTGCCTGATGGCATGCTCCAATCAAAGCAACAGGGAAATCTTCATAGAGCGCAACACCAATAAGTTTGTCGCCTGATTGTGTTATGTTAATCGCTTTAACATCATGGCCAAACGCCTCAATCATTGGCTCAATAACATGGTGTGAATAAAAATGCACTCCGCAATAAGGGCTTTCAGCATGCTGAGGATATGCAACAGTACCGGAGAAAATTTTTGTTGCCTTTCCAACCTCTTCTTTCACCTTTTGCACGCATGAGCAATATCTAAGCGAGCTTCCTCCACCCAATATGCACTTATGTTCTTTCGCAAGAGCAAGAAATTCTTCAACATCCTCCATTGAACAAACATATGGTTTATCAATAAACAAAGGGATACCTTTTTCGAGGAATGGTTTTGCATATCTTAAATGTTTGCTTCCATCACGGAACATAACAAACACCGCATCAACCTTATCAAGCATTTCTGTGACATCCGATGCAATAAAATCAATACCCACAACTTCTGCAAGGTCCTTTGTTTCATCTTGGTTCTCACCATAAACTGCAACAAACTTTGCATCCCAATCATTTTCTTTGTTTATAACTTTAGACACCAAAAGTGAATGACCATTTTTAGCTCCACCATCCGTGCCTATTAAGCCAAGTCTTAACATATGAACATCCTCCATTTTCTTTTTATTAAAGTGAAAGGCATCACGACAAAATTGTGTCCCAATGCCTTTTAAACCACATAAAAAATGAATTTTAGCTTTTATTAACTTTTCTTTTTAGGTGCTTGTGTCATTCTTGAAACATTTGCCGCAAAGAATTCATGCTGCAATTTTTCACCCTTTTGCCATCTTGCAAGGTCATCACAAAGCTCAAGCGTAACCAATTCACGCGCATCAATTGTTGGTCCTGCCATATGTGGCATCATGAACACGTTTTTCTTCTTTCTAACAGGATGGTCCGCTTGTGGCATGCCATTATATACATCAAGTGCCGCAAAGAAACGCTCATCCACCAAGAATTCAAACAAAGCTTCCTCGTCAACAATCTGTCCACGTGCGGTATTAACAAACAATGCGTCAGGCTTGAGCATTGACAAAAGTTCGCGTGTTATCATTCCTGTTGTTCTCTCTGTGAGTGTTGAATGAAGTGAAACAATGTCACATGTTGAGAAGATTTCTTCAAGGGTTGCAACTC
This sequence comes from Clostridia bacterium, assembly GCA_045576435.1. Lineage (GTDB taxonomy): Bacteria > Bacillota > Clostridia > Monoglobales > Monoglobaceae > CAKSIW01. The sequence continues at coordinate 26,229 of JAZNGL010000131.1, read as the reverse complement.
TTCCGTTATATTTTGCAGCATCCTCGTCTGTGATATATCCTGAATATATTAAAATTTCACAGCCAAACCATTTAAGTGCATCCATAAGATATTTTGAAATAGTTCCAAATCCAACAATACCAACCTTTTTGCCAAGCAATCCACGATTGAAATAGTCTTCATTCTTCCAACCGCCGTCTCTCATCACGCCTAAATATTCCTCAATATTTCTTAACGAAACTAACATATATGCAAGAGCACCTTCTGCAACAGATTTTGCAAAAACATTATTACCACCGATAATACGTAAATCTGTTTCTGCAAGGTCAGCTGAAATAACAGGAGCAATTGAACCTGCAGTGTACATATAAAGCTTAAGATTTGGTAATTTTTTATAGTGCTCAAGGTCAAGCTTTGGAGTTCCCCAGCCACCAACTATAACTTCTGCATCCTGAGCCATTTCAATGAGCTCATCAATAGTCAGATGACGGTCATATGGATTTCTTGTAACCTCACCTAAAGATGATAACTTTTCCAAAGAACGTTCTGTGAAAAAAGTGTTTGTTGCATATGTGTTAGATGGCATTTCAATAAATATCTTGCTCATTTTTACTTCCTTCTTTCATTTACATTAAATTATAACTATTTCTTGTAATTGTAACATATATTTTTTTTATTTTCAACACTTTTGATGAAAGTTTTTCCAAGTTTTTTTTCTTTTCAAAAGGACAATATTTAACCTTGACTGTCAAACAGAAATTATGATAAAATATTTCAGGGTGATTATGATTGAAAAAAATAGCGATTATAGATTTAGGCTCAAATTCTGTCAGAATGAGCATTTTCAGTGTTCCGGATTATAAAACATACACATTATTGAATAACCACAGAATCATGGTGAAATTGAGTGAGGGCATGGGTGAAAGTTGCATGCTCACAAGTGCTGCACAAGAACGGGTTTTAACAGCATTATCAAATTATTGTGCCATCATCAAAGAAGAGTGTGTGAACGAAATAAAAGCTGTAGCAACCGCCGCCGTTCGCAAAGCAAAAAACGGCATTGAGTTTTTAAACCTCGTTAAAGAAAAAACCGGAATTGAAGTTGAGGTTATCGCTGGTGAAAAAGAAGCCTATCTTGATTTTCTTGCAGTAAAAGAAATTCTTAATATTAAGAGTGGCATTATCTGTGATATTGGCGGTGGAAGCGTGGAATTAATTAACGTATCCAGCAATTTATCTCCTTTGGAATGTGTTAGTATTCCCATTGGCTCTCGCGCCATATATGAGCGTTTTTTTGCTCACGGCGAAACAATTTCTGCTTATTCAGAGGCAGAGGCATGGATTTCTTCTCTGTTTTCGGATGTTAAATGGCTATCAAACGTCAAAGATGTCCCGATAATCGGCCTTGGCGGAACCCTGAGAGCTTTAGCAAAATATGACTGCAACGATAAAACACAACAGCTAATCGAGAGCCACAAAATTTCTTCAAATCGCATCGACTTTCTTTTCAATCGCATTTTGAATTCATCCATAGACGAACGTAAAGACATGGCAGGCATAGGCAAAGATCGTGCCGACATTATGGTTGGTGGTTTAATTTCTCTTATGTGCCTCAAAAAAATGATTAATTCACCTCAGCTTATTGTCGCCGATATTGGCGTTCGTGAAGGGCTTTTGATGGAGTTTTTGCAAAAAATGTATAGGAATTAAAATGTGAGCAAAACTAAACACAGTTAACACAATATGCGAGGTGTTCAGTTTGTTCAAAAAACATATGAAAGAAATACTGATTGGGTTTTTAACCGGTCTTCTCAACGGCTTGTTTGGTGCAGGCGGCGGCACAGTTGTTGTTCCCGCTATGGAAAAATTTTTAAATATCGACTCAAAAAAATCCCATGCAACCGCAATTGCGGTCATCTTAATTTTGTCATTAGTCAGCTCCGTAATATATATCCGGCACGGATATTTTGATATAAACCTCTGGTTTTGGGTTTCCCTGGGTGGAATTGTCGGTGGTTTTGTTGGTGCAAAACTTCTTGCAAAAATACCTAAAAAATGGTTGAAAATAATTTTTGGTGCGGTCATTCTTGTCACTGCTTCTAAAATAGCATTTTAATTGGAGGGCTTATGATTAATCTTATCATCGGTTTTTTTAGCGGGATAATAAGCGGTATGGGCATTGGTGGCGGAACTATCCTCATTCCCGCCCTGATTCTTTTTTCCAACATCTCGCAACAAAATGCTCAGGGCATTAACCTGACATATTTCATTCCAACTGCGCTTATTGCACTTTATGTTCATATTAAAAATAATGCCGTAGAAAAGAAAACAGCGTTAATTATTGGACTATCCGGCATTCCGGGAGCTATTCTAGGTTCCATTTTTGCCACATCCCTGAGCGATAATATCTTAAAAAGAATGTTTGGGTTTTTTCTGTTTTTGGTTGGTTTTTATGAAATTTATAAGGGTTTAATTCAAAAAAAAGAACAATAGTTGACAAAATTTCTTTTTTTTCTAATTTTGTTCTACCTTGGGTTGACACACATAATAAAAAGTTGTATAATATATTATTATTAACTTAAAAGTATAGGAGTGTTTTTTTATGAACAGAGTTTACAACTTTTCAGCAGGTCCATCAATGTTACCACTTGAAGTGCTTGAAAAAGCACAGTCAGAGATGCTTGATTGTAATGGTAGTGGGCAATCCGTTATGGAAATGAGCCATCGTTCTAAGGAATATCAAGCTATTATTGACGAAGCTGAAGCGTTGCTTAGGGAAATTATGGATATTCCGGATAATTACAAGGTATTGTTCCTTCAGGGTGGTGCATCAACACAGTTTGCAATGCTTCCACTTAACCTTGCAAGAAACAAAAAAGCAGATTTTGTTACAACAGGTCAATGGTCAAAGAAGGCTATTTCTGAAGCATCAAAATATATCGAAACAAACGAGGTTGCTTCAAGTGCTGACACAACATTCAGCTATATTCCAAAGCTTGACCACAGTATGTTTTCAGCAGATGCAGACTATGTACATATAACTTATAATAACACAATTTACGGAACAAGATACACAAGCGTTCCTGATACAGGAAACAGCGTTTTGGTTGCAGACATGTCCTCAATGATTTTGTCTGAGGTTGTTGATGTCAGCAAGTTTGGTGTTATTTATGCAGGTGCACAAAAAAATATGGGTCCTGCAGGTGTTACAGTTGTTATCATAAGAGAAGATTTAATCGGCAATGCTTTGGATATCACTCCAACAATGCTGAAATATGAAACTCATTCTGAGAACGGTTCAATGTATAACACACCTCCAACATATGCTATCTATATCTGCAAACTCGTTTATGAATGGATAAAAAATATGGGTGGCGTAAAAAAGATGCAGGAAATTAATGAGCACAAGGCGAGTATATTATATGACTACCTCGATAGTTCAAAAATGTTCAAAGGAACAGTTGTTAAAGAAGACCGTTCGCTCATGAACGTTCCATTCATAACCGGCGACGCCGATTTGGATGCAAAATTCATTGCCGAAGCAAAAAAAGCAGGCTTTGTTAACCTCAAAGGTCACCGCAGCGTTGGTGGTATGCGTGCAAGTATATATAATGCAATGCCTGTTGAAGGTGTTGAAGCATTGGTTGCATTCATGAAAAAATTTGAAGCAGAAAATGCCTGAAATATGGCATGACAATTTTGAGGGAAGGTATTGATTATGTATAAAATCCAAACTTTAAATAAAATAGCAAAAATCGGTCTTGATGTATTTGGTGACAAATATACTCACGGCGACAAGATTGAAAATCCTGATGGCATCATTCTCAGAAGTTTTAACATGCACGACATGGAGCTTCCGAACAGTCTTTCTGCGATTGCAAGAGCAGGTGCAGGCGTAAACAACATCCCGATTGACAAATGCAGCGAAAAAGGAATTGTTGTTTTCAACACCCCTGGTGCTAATGCAAATGCAGTTAAAGAATTGGTTATTGCCGCACTTTTCCTCTCATCGAGAAAAATCGTTCAGGGTATTGAATGGGCAAGAACCTTAGCAGGTGAAGGTGACGCTGTTTCAAAGCTCGTTGAAAAAGGAAAGTCAAATTTTGTTGGCCCTGAAATCCAGGGTAAAACTCTTGGTGTTATTGGTCTTGGTGCAATTGGTGTTCGTGTTGCAAATGCTGCACATTCTTTGGGAATGAATGTAATCGGCTATGACCCTTATCTTTCTGTTGACGCTGCATGGCATATGACTCGTGCTGCTCAGAAAGCTGACGATCTGGATACTGTTTTCGCAGAAAGCGATTATATAACCATTCACGTTCCTGCAACAAACGACACAAAGGGCATGTTTAATGAAGATGTTTTCAAAAAGGTGAAACCTGGCGTTCGTTTGCTCAACTTCTCAAGAGGTGAGTTGGTTAATAACGCCGCGGTTATTGATGCTTTGAGAAAAGGTATTGTTTCATCATATATAACAGACTTTGCAGCAGAAGAGCTATTAAATGAAGAAAATGTCGTTGTTATGCCGCATCTTGGTGCTTCAACTCCCGAAAGTGAAGATAACTGCGCAGTTATGGCAGCAAGAGAGCTCAAGGACTTCCTTGAAAATGGTAACATAACAAACTCTGTGAACTTCCCGAATTGTGACATGGGTAAGCTTTGCGGCTCACGTGTGACGATTGTCCACAAGAACATTCCTTCAATGCTCGCAAAAATCTCATCTGTTTTCACAGATAAAGGTATTAACATTGAAAATATGATTAACAAAAGCCGTGGCGATTATGCATACACAATGGTTGAGATGCATTGTGAGGTTGCTGCAGAATTGATTGAGGCAATAAAATCAACAGATGGCGTTATTAAGGTTACGTTGCTTGCAGAAAAATAATTTTAAAATTTAATATTTAGCGGTAAGCCGGACGACTGCGGGCACAATGGAGTAATCCCGTGCGTGAGGAAAGTCCGAGCTCCATAGGGCAGGGTGCAAGGTAACACCTTGTGGAGGCAACTCCAAGGAAAGTGCAACAGAAATATACCGCCTGCATTTGCAGGTAAGGGTGGAAAGGCGAGGTAAGAGCTCACCCACGGTCTGGCGACTGACCGATGCTGTAAACCCCACTCGGAGCAACACCTGATGAGGAGGCTAAGTTTGCCCGACATCTCCCGAAAAGGTGGCTGAAAACGTGCAGTGATGTATGTTTTAGATAGATGGTCGTCTTAAATGACAAAACTCGGCTTACAGGCTTGCCGTTATTTTAAATTTAACTATTAGAAGCGAAGAGTCTTACGGGATTCTTCGATTTTTAATATTCCTCTGTTTTTATTGACAAGATTTATTTTCCGTGCTAAAATTAATTTATCATACTGATGATGAAATTTTTTAAAGTGAGCTGATTTATATGCAAAACGAAAAAACAGAAAAGCGCAGAGACTTTATTATAAACACTCTTTACTATGCACTGGTTATTACACTGGTTTTTTTGTGTTTTAAATATGTTGCAAAATGGGTTATGCCATTTATTTTAGGCTATTTAATTGCTTTATCTGTCCGCCCATTAGTTTCGGGCTTACACAAATTAATAAAGCTCAACCAAAAATTTTGCGCATTTCTTGTGTTGCTTTTAACCTATTCTTTGATTATTTTGCTTGTTTGGATTCTGGGTTCAAAAATAGTTACATCACTTAAAGATTTGTTCACACAGCTTCCGGCATATTACAACGAAAGTATTTCACCTTTCTTTGCTAAAATAAACAGTTTCATTATTGACCTGACCTCAAAGATATCACCCGATACCTTAACCCAGGTTTATTCAATGTTTGAAAACTTTTCTGATAAGGTTCGTGATTTCATTATCCAATTTTCATCAAGAACAGTTTCTTATCTTGCAAACACAACAACAAAATTGCCGTTTTTCTTTATTTCATTCATTTTTACGATTTTATCCTCAATATTCATAAGCATGGATTACGATGGAATAATGGAATTTATAAGACATCAATTGCCGACTAAAGCAAGAAATTTTATTGGTGACACAAAGAAACACTTAGGCAAAACACTTATTCGCTATCTGAGAGCATATGTGATTATTTTAGCTATAACTTTTGCCGAGCTCTCCTTGGGATTTTCAATTCTTGGAATTAATAATGCTTTTGGTGTTGCTGCGATTATTGCAATTGCAGATATATTCCCAATAATAGGGACAGGCGGCATCCTGATTCCATGGGCAATAATAACCTTGCTAAATCAAAATTATTTTCATGGCATCGGATTGATTGTTATTTATCTTGTTATTCTTGTTGTGAGAAACTTCACCGAACCAAAAATCGTTGGTGACCAACTTGGACTTAATCCACTTGTCACTTTGATTGCAATATATATTGGATATAGTTTGTTCAGTTTCTTGGGAATGATTTTGTTACCCGTTATTGTGACAATTCTATCAGGACTTCATCGCAGTGGAAAGCTTAAACTCTGGAAAGATTAATTGTGATATTAAAAAAACCGCCGATGCTTGATTTTAAGCATCGGCGGCTTCTATTTTAGTTAAATATTAAACTTATCGTGAATTGCCTGAACAGCTCTTTCCGCATTTTTAACATTGATAAGAACTGATACTTTAGTTTCAGATGTTGAAATCATATGAATGTTAATTCCTTCATCATAGAGTGCTTCAAACATTTTTGCTGCAACGCCAGGATTATTAACCATACCGGCTCCAACAATTGAAACCTTGCTTATATCTTCTCTGTGAGTAATATCTTCATAGCAGAGTGAACTTTTCTCAGCTTCCAGAACTTTAAGACATGTCTCAAGATTATTCTTTGCAACTGTGAAAGAAATATCCTTTTTATCATTTCTTCCTATTGACTGAAGAATAATATCAACATTTATTCCATTTTTCGCTAAAAGTGAGAACACCTTAAACGCTATTCCCGGTGTATCATCCAATCCAATTATAGCTATTCGTGCAACATCGTTATCACGAGCCACACCTCTTATCAACATTTTTTCCACTTCAACCGCCTCCTTAACAATTGTTCCGTTTACTTTTTTAAAGCTTGATTTAACTTCTAACTTAACACCATATTTTTTTGCCATCTCAACAGAGCGATTATGCAAAACATTCGCTCCAAGACTAGCAAGTTCTAGCATTTCATCATAAGTAATTTCGTCCAACTTTTTCGCACCTTCAACAATTCTTGGGTCCGCCGTATAAACACCCTCAACATCCGTAAAGATTTCGCATTTATCGGCGTGAATAGCAGCAGCTATTGCAACCGCAGATGTATCACTTCCACCTCTGCCGAGAGTTGTTATGTTGTCATATTTATCAAGCCCCTGAAAACCTGCAACAATAACAATTCTGTTTTTATCTAATTCAGAAAGAATTCTCTCGGTATCAATCTTTTTAATACGTGCATTTCCTGCATTAGAATTAGTTTGGAATCCTGCCTGCCAACCTGTTAAAGATATAACCGGAATACCAATTTTTTCAATTGCCATTGCAAGAAGTGCAATTGAAATCTGTTCTCCTGATGAAAGAAGCATATCCATCTCTCTCTTTGAAGGACTAGTATTGATTTCTAATGCTTTTTCAATCAAGTCATCGGTTGTATCACCCTGTGCCGAAACAACCACAACAACCGAATTTCCTTCCTTGTAAGTTTCAACAACTCTGTTTGCAACATTGTTAACGCGTGCTGCGTCTGCAACTGAGCTGCCTCCAAATTTCTGAACAATAATTCCCAATTAAAAAACCTCCGATCTATTTAATTTCAATGACACCCTCATTATCAGGTTCTAACACTGAAAGATGCCAATTATTAGCTTTGTCTGCTAAAATCTTGCTAACTTTAGCCTTAAAATTTTTATTTGATTTCTTTATTATTGCAACAATGGTCGGTCCTGCACCGCTGAGATAAACACCCAATGCACCATTTTGGTAGCAAATTCTAAATATTTCATCCATAATCGGCACAAGCCTTTTTCTATAACTTTGATGAAGCCTGTCTCCAACAGCTGAACGTATATTCTTATATTCTCCCGAAATAAGACCGGCAGCCAAAAGAGCACTGTTCCCTATATTATAAACTGCGTCCTTATGCAAAACAAATCGTGGAAGCACTGAACGTGACTTTTGGGTTGGCAACCGAAACTCCGGAATTATTGCTGCAAAGCACAAATCATCATTAAGATTATGCTTAACATAATTGATACGGCCCTTTTGAAATGTACTCACGGTAAACCCGCCCATAACTGCAGGGGTAACATTATCTGCATGCCCCTCCATCTCTGCCGCCATCAAAAGCAGTTGTTCTTTTGTTAACGGATAATCAGCAATTGCATTTCCTGCCATCAGTCCTCCAACAATCACTGCACTACTGCTTCCAAGTCCTCGTGCAATAGGTATGTTGTTCTCAAGCACAAGCTTTATACCTTTAGGTCTATACCCTGTTCTCTCAAAAACTTTTTGCATCGAACGATAAATCAAATTTCTTTCATCTGTCGGCAAAAACCTTTTTGTTTCGTCAAGAATTTTAATATCAAGTCCCGACTCCATTTCTTCAACAGATATATAGTTATAAAGGCTTAAAGCAACACCAAGACTGTCAAAACCAGGTCCCATATTTGCGCTTGTTGCGGGAACACGTATTTTTATCATTATCCAATCAACCTCATCTTGCCTAACAGCTCTCGTTCTTGGAAATATTCTGATTCGATAAACTTATTTAAATCATCCATAGTCATTTCAGAAGTTATTAGTGCGAACTCATCGCTATATTTTGCATCATCGAGCTTTATAGCTTTAAATTCATCTGCAAACATTTTACCCCTGATTCTCAAATAATAAGAATATTTGAGGTCTTTACCATCAGATTGATTTTCTTCTTTATATTCGTTCCAATTTATCTTTATGTTTGTATTTTTATGTTTTATTGCATCAATAACATCAGAAACAACGGCATTTGCAGTTGGCAGCTTGCCTGCGCCTCTGCCATAAAACATAACATCGCCCAAATCTTCGTCCTCAACAACAATACCATTGAAAACATCACTTATTCCCGCTAGCGGAAACTCCTTAGAAACAAACGCAGGAAAAACTGCTGCATGTATTCCGTCTTTTGTTGGGGTGCTACGTCCAATAAGCTTTATTGCGTAACCCAATTTTTCAGCATATGCAACATCGGCATCTGTGATAGAAGTAATTCCCTCTGTTGGTATTTTTGAGCAATCCATTGCCTTTCCATATGCAAGAGACGATAATATCGAAATCTTTCTGCATGTGTCAAGTCCTTCAACATCAGCTGTTGGGTCACTTTCAGCATATCCATTCTTCTGTGCACTTTTGAGTGCCGAATCAAAGCTTTCGCCAAGCTTGAACATCTGTGTTAAAATATAATTTGTTGTTCCGTTAAGTATTCCTATGACATCAGTTATTTTGCCCGCAGTAAGCGAAGAATACAAAGGTCTGATAATCGGAATACCACCGCCAACACTTGCCTCAAATAAATAATTTATATTCTTTTCTCTGGCGATTCTGAGGAGCTCCGTTCCATGTTCTGCAACAAGCTCTTTGTTAGATGTTATAACATGCTTTCCTGCAAGCAGAAGCTCTTTTGTGAATTTATAGGCAGGGTTAACTCCACCCATTGTCTCAACAACAACGCCAACCTCATCATCATTTAGAATATCATTAAAATCCTTTGTGAAACACTTGAATTCACTATCGGGAAAATCTCTCAAGTCAAGAATATGGCTGATTTCAACAGGCTCGCCACATTTTTTGATGATTTGCTCCTGATTTTTAACCACAACCTCACCAACGCCTGAGCCAACTACGCCAAATCCCATAATGGCAATTTTCATTTGCTATCATTCCTTTCAAAAATACGACACATCCAGCAAAATCATTCTTTTTTTTAAATGTGCCAAGTATAATAATACACTAAATTTTCTATATAGTCAAGCAATTTTTCCCTTTATTATGCTTTTTTCCCGCATTTTTTCTGCTTAGAAAACAAAGCTACCATATATTATATGCTTTAATCGGAAAAATCGCACATCATATCAATAATTGAAAACATTTCTTCATTGGAAGACGCCTTGTTGATAAGCTCACGGAGACGCGCTCCACCAGTCATACCCTTTATATACCAAGACATATGCTTTCTTGCCTCCTGAATACCACGATATTCTCCCTTATATTTCACAAGAAGCTCCAGATGCTCCCGCATTTTTTCTGCTCTTTCCGAAATTTTAACCTGGGGTAAATTTTCTCCCGTTTCAAGGAAATGCAATATCTCTGAAAACACCCAAGGATTTCCCTGAGCCGCTCTGCCCACCATAATTCCGTCACAACCCGTATAGTCAAGCATATGCTTTGCACTCTGCCCGTCTTTTACATCTCCATTACCTATAACGGGGATTTTAACCGCATTTTTAACATCGCGAATTATGTCCAAATCAGCGCTTCCGCTATAGAACTGTTCACGAGTTCTCCCATGAACAGTTATTGCAGATGCACCATTTTGCTCTGCAGTTTTTGCCATTTCCACAGCATTAATTGTTTCATCATCCCAGCCCTTTCGGATTTTAACAGTTACGGGAACATTTGTTGCATTGCACACAGCATATATAATTTCGCCCGCAAGCCTTAGGTTTTTAGATAGTGCTGAGCCATCACCATTTCCCGTTATTTTAGGTGCAGGACAACCCATGTTTATATCAATTATCTCCGCTCCAAGCTCGGGTGATATATGTGCGATTTCTGCCATCACCTGAGGCTCATGCCCAAAAAGTTGTGTTGCAATAGGCATTTCGCTATCTTCAATATCGAGCAGGTCTTTTGTTCTTTTGTTTTTATAGAACAACCCCTTGCCCGAAACCATTTCGGTATACATGAGAGATGGTCCAAACGGCTTTGTTATCAATCTGAACGCCTTATCTGTGACTCCTGCCATGGGAGCTAAAAAGACATTATTTTTAAGCTCAACATTTCCTATCTTAAACATTAATTTATTTCCTTATTCTAAGATTTTATCAATAAACTCTGTAACTGTTCTGCATATCGAACAGTTTCCATTGCATCCTTTGCATATTTATCTGCGCCAATCATATCTGCATATTCTTTTGTTAAAACAGCTCCTCCAACAACCACATAGCAATCAGGGCAGGTCTTTCTTAAAAGCTTGATCGTTTCCTCCATCGCAGGTACCGTTGTTGTCATCAAAGCGCTCAATCCAACAAGGTGAACATTTTCCCGTTTTGTTGTTTCTGCAACCAATTCAGGTGCCACATCTTTGCCCAAATCAATCACATCAAAATCATAATTTTCAAGAAGCGTTTTAACAATATTCTTGCCAATATCGTGAATATCACCCTTAACTGTTGCAATAACTATTTTCATTTTCTTTGTGCGGTTTTCACCTTTTACTGCAATTTCATTCTTTATTACATCAAATGCAGCTTTTGCCGCCTCTGCACTCATCAAAAGCTGCGGCAAAAATGCAGTTTTATTTTCAAACTTAAGTCCTATTTCATTCAAAGCAGGAATAATGCACTCATCAATGATTTTAAGCGACTCACTCTCTTTAACAAGGCTCTTAGTAACATTTGTCACCTCATCCTTAAGACCTCGGAGAATTGCTTTTTTTAGCTTATCTGACAATGACATATCTTCGCTTATTGTTTCTTTTTTTGTGTTGCTTTCAACATCCTTTGTCGCATAATTGATATATTCCTCACATCTTTCATCAAGATTGGAAAGTGCGCAAAAAGCATAATAAGAATCCATCATTCCTTTTGCGTGCGGATTAATTATTGCCGCATTAAGACCACTTTCAAGCGCTAATGCAAAAAATGTGGAATTGATTATACCTCTCTGTGGCAAACCAAACGAAACATTAGAAACCCCAAGGCTTGTTTTTATTCCTTTTTCGTTTAAAACCTTTATTGCATCGAGTGTGACCCTGGCTGACTTTGAATCTGAGCTTATTGTTAGCGCAAGCGGGTCTACTATTATATTCTTTTTAGAAATCCCATATTTTTCCGCCTCTTTTATTATTTTTTCCGCAATTGCAACTCTTCCTTCAGCGGTTTCAGGTATTCCTAACTCATCAAGCGTCAATGCAATAATCACACCGCCATATTTTGCTGCAAGCGGGAAAATAGTTTCCATGCTCTCTTTTTTTCCATTAACTGAATTTATAAGCGGTTTTCCGTTATATATTCTAAGTGCCGCCTCCATCGCCAAAGCATCTGATGTATCAATCTGGAGCGGTAAATCCGTAACCGTTTGCAAATCGCAAATCGCACGCACCAAAACCGCAGTTTCATCAATTTCGGGAAGTCCAACATTAACATCAAGCACGTGTGCACCCAAATCTTGTTGTGAAATCCCCTCCTGCAAAATATAATCAAAGTTATTTTCCCGGAGTGCCGCTTTAAAAAGAGGTTTGCCTGTTGGGTTTATTCTTTCCCCAATCAGCACCGCCTTTTTACCAAATTCAACACTTTTTGTATAACTGGAAATAACAGTTTTGTTTTTATCAGAATTTAGTGAATATTCTATGTCTTTTGTTGCATTTATTAATTCTCTGATATGGTCAGGTGTTGTGCCGCAACAACCACCCATAATAGCCGCACCCATATTCGCAATTGCTTTCATTTCCTCTGCAAAGTCACAAGGAGAAAGATCAAAGCTTGTTTTTCCATCACGAATTACCGGAAGTCCAGCATTTGGCGACACAATAACGGGCACAGATGCTTCCTCAATAATAGTTTTAATAACAGGCACCATTTTTTTCGGGCCAAAACTACAGTTTATACCAAGAGCATCAACACCAAGACCTTCAAGCATTGCAACCATTGCAGATGGTGATGCACCTGTCATAAGTTTGCCGCTCTCATCATAAGCATTTGTAACAAAAACAGGTAGATTGCTGTTTTCCATTGCAGCAAGCACTGCAGCCTTTGTTTCATAGCTATCGTTCATTGTTTCAATAATGATTAAATCAACACCGCATTTAGCACCAATTTTTACAATCTCTGCAAATATAGACACGGCATTCTCAAAATCCAGATCACCGAGTGGCTTTAAAAGTCTTCCACTTGGTCCAATATCAAGTGCAACAAACTTTTCTTCTCTATTTTCAAGACGATTAATGGCGTTTTTTGCATTTTTAACTGCCGCCGAAACTATTTCTTCAAGCGTTGCACCGCCATTGCCTTGGTTAAACTTAAGACTATTCGCCCCAAAAGTGTTGGTTGTTAAAATATTGCAGCCCGCTTTAAGATATTCAAAATGAATATCCTCAATAACATCAGGATGGCTAATATTCCAAGTTTCAGGAAGCTCGCCTACACTAAGACCTCTTGCCTGAAGCATTGTACCAAAGCCCCCGTCAAAATATATTCTATGTAATTTTAAACATTCCAACACGTTCATTTTTAAATCCTCCTGAATTCGCAGTTCTTCTTTTCACAAATTTCACAACCTTGTCTTTTGCATTGTGAATCGGTTCTGCTTATTCCAATAAGTGCCGAAACTGACTTTGTCGGCACCATTAAATTGCTCTTTGTGAGGGTTAAACCAATTTTCCTTTCGCAATCAAGCACACTAAAAATGGATTTTTGTGCCTCTAAAGGAAAATCGCCATAGCCTGGGCTAAAGCGTGGTCTGAGATATTTTTTATTTTTCTTTTCAGCATTTTCAAAACGACGGCAAATTTCATCACACCAACCTTCAATTGCCGCCGCGCCTGCAGCTTGAAGCACCACTGCATGGCTTGGTGAGGTTAGTGTATATTTGCGGATAAGACGATCAATCTTAATCCCTGTTGTTGCTGCAAAAACTATTATTTCGTCACAACCAAGAAGATTTTTTTTAAGATTTTCAGAGTCTGTTATCATAAATCCCAAATCAAGTTTTCCATCATCCGTAACAGATATTGAAAACCTTTCATAACACGCAAGAAGTTCCTGATTTGTCTCAACTTCTTTTATGCACTTCTCAATCAAATTAAGACTATTGTCATCTTCTGGAATATTTTTATATCCCAAATAACGAAAAACTTCATTCCGGTCAATTTTGATATTCGAACTATCTGTTTTTTCAACTTTTATCATGGTTTAGATAATCTCCGATAAATTCTCTTTAATTTTTGCCGACACAATAGGTTTATTCATTGAATAAACATGGATTGCATTAATCCCGTTTGCGAGCAAATCAATTATCTGCTCCGTTGCATATGCAATCCCTGCCTGCATCATTGCAGACGGTGTTGTTCCAAAATGGTCAACAATAGACTTAAACTTATGAGGCATATGCGAGCCTGAAAGCTTTATTGCCCTCTCAACCTGATTTCCGTTTGTTATCGGCATAATACCTGCAACAATCGGAACAGTTATCCCTGCTTCTCTTATCTTATATAAAAAATTATAGAGCAGATTATTGTCAAAAAACATTTGTGTTGTTAAAAACTCACAACCCGCCTCAACCTTTTCTTTTATATACTTAATATCTTCTTTCTGATTATTACTCTCAGGATGCACCTCAGGATAGCACGCACCACCAATACAAAAATCAGCAGAGCTTTCCTTAAGTTCACGAACAAGGTCAATTGCATGATGATAGCTCCAATTACTTCTGTCTGCACCGAGAAGATGCTGGGGAATATCTCCCCTGAGCGCCATCACATTCTTTATGCCTGCATTTTTCATATTCTCTATTCTTTCACGAACCGTTTCCTTTGTTGATGAAACACACGTAAGATGAGCAAGCATTGGAACACCATATTTTTCCTTTATGTCCTTTGCAATACTCAAGGTATATTTACTAGTTCCCCCGCCTGCACCATATGTAACACTCATAAAGCTTGGCTTGAGTGCTGCAATATTTTCTGTTGCATATTTAACAGTATCATATGTATCGTCTGTTTTTGGTGGAAACACTTCAAACGATAACGTTGGTTTGTTTTCTGCGAGTATCTCAGAAATCTTCATTTATTTCATCTCCATTTTAAACCTTTGCATCACAATATTCGCACCGATAAATGCGCTTTTCACGATCTGTCAGCCTGAACTTATGATGAATTTCCTGTTCGGTTGATGTGATGCATCTTGGATTTTTGCACTTTAAGATATCAACCAACTTTTCAGGTAATTCAATATGTTTTTTCTCAACAACAGAGCCATCTCTGATGATATCAACCGTAATATTCGGGCTTATGAAACCAAGAACATCGAGGTCCAGCTCCATATCGCAATCAATCTTTATAATATCCTTTTTGCCCATTTTATTGCTTGGAACATTTTTGAGTATTGCAACAGAGCAATCAAGCTCGTCAAGTGAAAGCATGCTGTATATCTGCATTGCTTTTCCGTTTTCAATATGGTCGATTACAATACCATTATTCACTGAACCAACACGCATTTATTTCACCTCCAGAAGCTTTAAAATAAGCGCCATTCTTATATATTTTCCGTTTCTTGCCTGTTTGAAATAGCAAGCACGAGAATCATCATCAACCGCTGTTGATATTTCATTAACACGCGGAAGCGGATGCAAAATACTCAAATCCGATTTTGCATTCTGAAGCTTTTCGGGCGTCAGAATATAGCTATCCTTAAGTCTAAGATAATCCTCTTCATTGAAAAATCTCTCACGCTGAACACGTGTCATATACAAAATATCAAGCTTTGAAATAACATCATCGAGTGATGTGGTTTGTTCATATTCTATGCCCTTTTCTTTAATATTTGATTCCTTGACATATCTTGGGAGCTTTAACTCCTCAGGAGAAATCAAAACGAATTTTATCCCCGGATATCTTGACATTGCCGCAATCAATGAATGAACTGTTCTGCCAAACTTCAAATCACCGCAAATACCTATTGTAAGGTCAGACAGCCGACCTTTTTCACGCTTGATTGTGAGCAGATCTGTGAGCGTTTGGGTTGGATGATTATGACCTCCATCACCCGCATTAATCACTGGAACATCACTTTTCATTGTTGCAACAAGAGGTGCCCCCTCTTTTGGATGTCTCATAGCAATAATGTCTGCATAACCGCTAACAACTGAAACGGTATCGGAAACACTTTCACCCTTTGCGGATGAACTTGAGTTTGCCTCAGAAAAGCCTAACACATTTCCGCCAAGCTCCATCATCGCCGCCTCAAATGAAAGCCTTGTTCTTGTTGATGGCTCAAAAAACAGTGTTGCAAGCTTTTTGTGTTTGCACTTTTCGTTATATTTCTCAGGGTTTTCAATTATGTCATTTGCAGTATCAATAAGTTCCTCTATTTCTTCAACAGATAAATCCAAAATATCAATAAGATGCCGCATTATTTTGCGCCTCCAATCCAGCTTTCATCAGATGGATTATTTCTAAAAGAAATAAGACGCTCAATATCTTTATGTTCAATATAATTTTCCTCTGCAGCAACTTCTGCAATAACATCAAAATTAGTTAAGCTGATGTTCTTAACATTAGCATCTTTCAATCGTTCAAGTCCTTTTTTCATTCCGTATGTGAAAATGCTCACAATTCCAAGAACATCTGCCCCTGCTTCACGCAAAACGTTAACAACCTCAATAACGCTGCCGCCCGTTGAGATTAAATCCTCAACAACAACAACCTTCTGTCCTTTTTCAAGCTTACCCTCAATCTGATTACCTCTACCATGATCCTTTGCACCTGAACGAACATATCCCATTGGCATTCCAAGAATATGTGCAGTTATTGCTGCATGAGCAATACCCGCCGTTGAGGTTCCCATCAGCACCTCGCAATCAGGATATTCACGCTTTATTGTTTCAGCAAGACCATTTTCAACGTCCAAGCGCACCTCAGGAGCTGTAAGTGTTAGTCTGTTATCACAATAAACAGGGCTTTTTATTCCGCTTGCCCATGTGAATGGTTCATTTGGGCGAAAGAATACCGCCTTTATTGAAAGTAAATCCTTTGCAATTTTTCTTTCGATGTTATTCATTTTAAATTCTCCTTATCTATCACAAAATTCTTTTACGCATCTTTCATATGCTGCAACGGGGTCACTTGCCTCGGTGATTGGTCGTCCAACCACAATAAAATCTGAGCCGATTTCCTTTGCTTTTTCAGGTGTTGTTATTCTGACCTGGTCACCCACATCGCCATCTGCAAATCTAACGCCCGGTGTCACAGTGAAGAAATCATCGCCGCAAACCTCATGAACCTTCTTTGCCTCAAGTGGCGAACAAACAACTCCGTCAAGACCTGCAAGTTTTGCATTATGAGCATAGTGCATAACAACTTCATCGAGCGGTTTTTCAATCAACAAATCCTCTTCCATTCTTTCCTGACTTGTTGAAGTGAGCTGAGTCACAGCAATGAGGAGCGGTCTTGTTCCATCTTCACGAGTCAATCCCTCAATCGCAGCCTCCATCATCGCAATAGTTCCGCCTGCATGAAGATTGCACATATCAACATCAAGCTTTGATAAAACGCGCATAGCTTTTTTAACTGTGTTTGGAATATCATGAAGCTTCAAGTCTAAGAAAATCTTGTGTCCTCTTTGTTTTATTTCGCGAACTATTTCAGGTCCTGCTCCATAAAAAAGCTCCATTCCTATCTTAACATAAGGCTTTTCACCCTTAAATTTATCAAGAAATTCAAGCACCTCGGCTTTGCCGGGAAAATCGCAAGCAATAATAACATCCTTACCCATTATGGGCACCTCCTATAATATTTTTTAGAGAAGCTATTCCGTATTTCGTCATAACCTTCGGCAACTCCTCAATTATATCACGACAGATACACGGGTCAATCAAATTTGCTGCACCAATCTGCACTGCAGTTGCACCCGCAAGCATCATCTCGATTACATCCTCGGCAGATGACACGCCACCCATACCGATTATCGGAATTTTAACAGCCTCATAAACCTGATATACCATGCGAAGAGCCACAGGCAAAATCGCACTTCCAGAAAATCCGCCCATTTTATTTGCAATAATCGGTTTCTTAGACTTTAAATCAATTCGCATTCCAAGCAGGGTGTTAATCATGCTTATTCCATCTGCACCCGCATCTTCACAAGCCTTTGCAATTGCCACAATATCCGTCACATTTGGGCTGAGTTTAATGTAAACAGGCTTTGAAACTGCATCTTTAACACGCTTTGTTACCTCTGCTGCATTTTGGGGGTCCGTTCCAAAACTCATTCCGCCATTATGGACATTCGGGCAACTGATGTTAACCTCAATAATTCCAACCTGCTCCTCTTTATCAAGTTTTTTGCAGGTTTCAACATATTCCTCAAGAGAAAAGCCACCAACGTTTGCAATAACAGGCTTGTTAAAGCATTTTTTAAGTTTGGGGAGTTCTTCTTCAATCACCTTATCAACACCCGGGTTTTGAAGTCCCACGCTATTTATCATTCCCGCCGTACATTCTGCAATTCTAGGCGTTGGATTTCCAAACCTTGGCTCAGAAGTTGTTCCTTTAAAGGAAAACGAACCTAAAATATTTATATCATAAAGCTCTGCAAATTCATAACCATAACCAAACGTTCCGCTTGCAGGAATAATTGGATTGTCAAGCGTAATTCCGCTTAAAGAAACCTTTGTGTCTACCATATTATTTCCTCCTTCACAAGAACGGGTCCATCTTTACAAATCCGCTTATTTCCATATTTCGTTTTGCACGAGCAACCCATGCATGCGCCAAAGCCGCAACCCATACGTTCTTCAAAACTGAATTGTCCTGATGTTTTGCTTTCATTGTAAACCGCCTTTAACATCGGTTCAGGACCGCAAGTGAAAAAATATGAATAGTCTGCATTTTTCATGCCCTCAGTAACAAATCCCGATTTGCCATGGCTACCATCAACAGTTGTCACACAAACGTCTACGCCAAGTTCCTTAAATTCATTTTCACAAAAAACCTCGTCTTTTGTGTTAAAACCAAGGATAACCGATGGTTTTTTCCCCGTTTTAATCAACTTTTTGCATAAATTATATAGTGGCGGAACACCCACGCCCCCTCCAATCAAAAGTGGCGTATCTCCTGCCTTTTCTAAGTCATAGCCATTCCCAAGACCTGTTAATATGTCAAGTTCCGCTCCCTTAGTCATTTTGCTCATTTCAAGCGTTCCCTTGCCAACAACCTTATATATCAGGCAAAGCTTGTTTTCTTCATAGTCATAAACTGAGATTGGTCGTCTTAAGAAAAGTCCGTCTATTTTAATATTCACAAATTGTCCTGATGCCGTGATGTCGGTTGTATCGCCCAAAAGCTCCATCATGAAAACATCTTTTGCAATCTGCTCATTTTTTGTTATTTTAAAAATTGATTGTTTCATTTTGCACTCCTTATGCATCAATTGTTGAAATACAAAGTGTTGTTTCCTCAAGAACATCAAGCAGAACTGAAACAGTATCAATTGATGTGAATATTGTTACATTGTTTTCGGTTGCAAGTTTGCGGATTTCGTGTCCATCATTCATGGAATTATCAGAACCGCTGACATTGCTTGTGTTGATGATGTAGGCAATGTGTCCCTGCCTGATTGCATTTGGAATTTCTTCGCTTCCGTCACTGATTTTATTTAAAACATGAGTGCGAATTCCGTTCTTTTTAAGGAATTCTGCCGTACCCTTTGTTGCCTGAATGTTAAATCCAAGCTTATAGAATCTCTCAACTAACGGCAAAGCCTCTTCCTTGTCATTTCCTGCAATGGTAACAAACACAGTTCCATAATTCTGAAGCTTCATACCCGATGCTTGAAGCGCCTTATACATTGCACGATTAAGCTTGTCATCATAACCGATAACCTCTCCTGTTGACTTCATTTCAGGAGAAAGATATGCATCAAGTCCACGAATTTTATTGAATGAGAACACAGGCACTTTAACATACCAACGTTTCTTTTCTGTTGGATATATATCGAAAATTCCCTGCTCTTTGAGTGACTTACCAAGGATGACCTCTGTTGCAATATCGGCTAAGCTATAGCCCGTTGCCTTTGATAAGAATGGTACCGTTCTTGATGAACGCGGATTTACCTCAATTATATAAACATTCTCATCTTTATCAACAATGAACTGAATGTTATAAAGTCCAACAATTCCTATTCCAAGTCCAAGTTTTTTCGTATATTGAAGGATTATTCCCTTAACCTTGTCTGAAATTCCAAATGGAGGATAAACGCTTATTGAGTCACCGCTATGGATTCCCGTACGTTCAATAAGTTCCATAATTCCCGCAACAAAAACATCTCTGCCGTCACATATTGCGTCAACCTCAACTTCTTTACCAACGATATATTTATCAACAAGAACAGGTCTGTCCTCATCAATTTCAACCGCACTCTTAAGATATCCGCGAAGCTTTTCCTCATTTGCAACAATCTGCATTGCACGACCGCCCAGAACAAAGCTTGGTCTAACAAGCACAGGATATCCAATTTCGCTTGCAGCTTTAACACCATCTTCAATCTTTGTCACTGCACGACCCTCAGGCTGAGGAATATTGAGTTCTTTTAAAATTTTCTCAAAAGAATCACGATTTTCTGCACGTTCAATCGCACTGCAATCCGTGCCGATTATTTTAACTCCGCGCATCATAAGTGGCTCTGCAAGATTGATTGCCGTCTGTCCGCCCAAAGATGCAATAACCTCATTTGCTCCCTCGAGTTCAATGATATTCATAACATCCTCTGTGGTTAATGGCTCAAAATAGAGCTTGTCCGCGGTTGTATAATCTGTTGAAACTGTTTCAGGATTATTGTTGATTATAATTGCTTCATAGCCCGACTTTTTGATTGTTGTCACCGCATGAACGGTTGAATAGTCAAACTCAACACCCTGACCAATTCTTATTGGACCTGCACCAAGAACAATTATCTTCTTTTTGTCCGAAACATTGGACTCATTTTTCTCGGCATAGGTTGAGTAAAAATATGGAATATATGCATTTGTGTGGCAAGTGTCAACCATCTTATAAACAGGGAAAAGTTTCTCTTTCTTTCTCATGTTAAACACATCAAGCTCTGAAACCTCCCAAAGCCTTGCAATGAACTTATCACTAAATCCCATTTCCTTTGCTTTTTTCAATGTTTCAAAATCCATCTTGTTGTCAGCTATAACTGTTTCAAAATCTACAATCTTTTTAATTGTTTCAAGAAAATATGCTGTAATCTTTGTGATTTCATGAAGCTTTTCAATTGTGATGCCCTTTCTGAGAAGCTGAGCGATTGCATAGATGCTGTCGTCATGGAAATCGGAAATATATTCAAGCATATCATCAACTGACATATTATCAAACTTCGGCATATGAAGATGACAAACGCCGATTTCAAGAGAACGTACTGATTTCAACATACACTCCTCAAGCGTTGAGCCAATTCCCATAACCTCACCTGTTGCCTTCATCTGCGTTCCAAGCTTGTTAACCGCAGAAGAGAATTTATCAAACGGAAATCTTGGGAATTTTGCAACAACATAGTCAAGTCTTGGTTCAAAAGCCGCATTTGTGTTTGCGATTTCAATTTCCTCAAGCAACATTCCAACCGCAATTTTTGCTGTCACCCTTGCAATCGGATAGCCGCTCGCCTTTGACGCAAGCGCAGATGAACGCGAAACTCTTGGGTTAACCTCAATCAGATAATATTCAGATGATTCAGGGTTAAGAGCAAACTGAACATTACATCCGCCCTCAATTTTTAGCTCACGAATAAGCTTAATCGCACTATCATTGAGCATTTTCAAATCGTGGTCATTAAGCGTCATAATTGGTGCAACAACAATTGAGTCACCCGTATGAACACCAACAGGGTCAATGTTTTCCATGCCGCATATAGTGATTGCATTGTCGGCAGAATCACGCATTACCTCAAACTCAATTTCTTTATATCCCTTAACGCTCTTTTCAATAAGTACCTGAGAAACAGGCGAAAGCTTAAATGCATTTGTTCCAATCTCAATCAATTCTTCTTCATTATATGCAAAACCGCCACCCGTTCCGCCAAGAGTAAAGGCAGGTCGAAGAACAACAGGATAGCCAATTCTTTTCGCAGCTTCTTTTGCCTCGTCAAGTGAATATGTTATTTCAGATGGAATAACCGGTTCGCCAACGCTCTGACAAAGCTCCTTGAATAATTCTCTGTCCTCAGCACGTTCAATACTCTCACTGCTGGTTCCCAGAAGTTCAACTTCACACTCTGCAAGAATTCCTTTCTTTTCAAGCTGCATTGCAAGATTCAAACCCGTCTGTCCGCCAATTCCCGGAACAATAGCATCCGGTCTTTCATGACGCAAAATTTTTGCCACATATTCAAGCGTGAGTGGTTCCATATATACCTTGTCCGCAATAGTTGTGTCTGTCATGATTGTTGCGGGGTTTGAATTAACCAATATAACCTCATATCCCTCTTCCTTAAGAGCAAGACACGCCTGAGTTCCTGCATAATCAAATTCTGCTGCCTGGCCAATCACAATCGGACCCGAGCCTATAATAAGTACCTTTTTAATGTCTTTTCTTTTTGCCATTTTCTTTGCCTCCCAAAATTTTATTTATCTAACCAAACAGCTTTTTCATTTCTCACTGTCATAATACATTTTCCATAAACCTCACAGTCATCAAACGGCGTGCTTCTGCCTTTTGATAAGAAGTTCTGCGGATTTATTTTATATTTTTCATCAAGCTTCCACACTGAGAAAGCATCGTTTATCGATATTCCAAATCTTTCACATGGATTTATGCTCATTAGTTCAATCAATTTTTTAAGACTGATTATTCCTTCTTTAACAAGCTTTGTATAAAGCACAGGAAACGCCGTTTCAAGTCCAACAACTCCCATAGCACTATTTTTAAGTCCCTTTGATTTTTCCTCTGCGCTATGCGGTGCATGGTCTGTTGCAATCATATCAATCGTACCATCGCAAATTCCCTCAATCAGAGCAAGCCTGTCTTCCTCACTTCTGATTGGTGGATTCATCTTGAATCTTCCCTCATCACAAAGCATGCTATCATTAAGCACAAGATAGTGCGGTGCCGTTTCGCAGGTTATATCAAGCCCGTCACGCTTTGCCTCTCTTATAAGCTGAACACTTTCTTTGGTTGAAATGTGACACACATGATATGAACACCCCGTTTTTCGAACCAGCTCAATATCACGCTCTATCGGTCCCCATTCGCTTTCACTGCAAATTCCTTGATGTCCGTTTGCTTTTGCGTATTCACCGTCGTGTATATATCCGCCAAAGAGCAACGAATTATCTTCACAATGTGCAACTATAATTTTCCCGAGCGTTTTCGCCTTTCGCATTGCCTCTTCCATAAGTTCAATGCTTTGCACACCACGACCATCATCTGAAAAGCCTGCAACATATGGCGCTAGTTTTTCCATATCAGAAAGCACCTCGCCCTTTTCTCCAACCGTTATTGAAGCATATGGATGAACACCAATCACCGCCGATTTTTCAATCTCTTCAAGTTGCAGCTTTAAGTTTTCAAAAGAATCAGGAACAGGGGAAAGGTTTGGCATACTAAAAACCTCAGTATATCCGCCATGAGCCGCAGCCTTTGTTCCACTCTCAATCGTCTCTTTATAAGAAAAACCCGGCTCTCGAAGATGCACATGAACATCCACAAAACCGGGGAAAACAACAAAGTTATCAAGTGATGCTGCGAATTTGGGAACAAAATTAGAGTCACTCTTGGAACATTCAAAAGCGACCTTTTCAATTATGTTTCGCTTATCCGAACTAATTTTGAAATCCATTATAATCTCCTTTATCAAATATAAAAAAAGCTACCGAAACCCGACAGATATATAAAACAAAATACCTATCACAAAGTGAGCAATAATCTATAATTAAAACTCTTTATCTTATTTTATTAATGATACCATATTTAGTCATTTCTGTCAATAGAATTTTTTTGTTTTTACACATCTAAAAACAGAAGCCACACCGCGAGGTATGGCTTCAAAACAATATGTAATTACTATTTTAAAATCAGATTTGTTATGGTATAAAAAACTGATGGACAAAGCAAACATCCAAGGCCTGTGTAGAAGGTTGCAGTCATTGCACCATATGGAACTAATTTCGGGTCTGTTGCAGCGAGTCCTGCGCTTGTTCCGCTTGTTGTTCCCATAAGTCCGCCATAAATCATTGCAGCCTGAGGATTAACAAGGCCAATCTTTTTAGCAACCATAGGAGTCAGAAGCATTACAGCAATCGATTTAACAACACCAACCGCAATAGATATTGCAATAACTGTTGATTCTGCACCTATCGCTGCGCCCGTTACAGGTCCAACAACAAAGGTTACAGCGCCTGCACCAATTGTTGCCACGCTAACTGCATCATGATATCCAAATGCAAATGCAACAACTGCACCCGCAAGGAACGCTGAAAAAACGCCAAACAAAAGTGAAACAACGCCAATAACTCCGCACTTCCTAATTTCTGAAAATTTTGCGCCATATGCAGTTGATATGATTGCAAAATCTCTCAAAGAAGAACCACCTAAAACGCCAATTCCTGCAAACATTCCAATATCAGCAAGTCCTTTTTCCCCATTTGTAAGCTTTCCGCCGATATACGCAAGGATCAATCCAATAAAAATCGCAATAGCAGATGAATGTATTCTGCCACGTGTTATTTTTGCAGAAACAAAATTTGAAAAAAGTGATATAACACCAACAATAAAAAACGCCATTACTAAACTGTTTTTTGTGAAAAGATTAACCACAATCTGTCCTATTTGTTGCATGATGTTTCCTCCTCTTCAACATTCTTTTTATTCTTTTTCTTTGTTATTGCATTCAAAAGTAAGAAGAACAATATCGCTGCAACAACCGCTCCCACGCCCGCAACAACCGCAAGTCCTCCGCTTGAAATAGCATTATAAACATTTTGCGAAGCAGCCATAGCAATGATAATCGGAATAAACATAGCATTCCAGAAATTCAATCCCTCAGCTGTTCCCTTTGGTAATTTTTTTGATATTTTTTCTGAATTGGTTATTAAAAGCAACAAAAGCATTGCAAAGCCAACGCCACCAACATCAGAATTAAGACCAATCAAATAGCCCAGAATGTTTCCAACAAAACAGCCAACAAACATACAGCCTGCCAGCAAAGCTACACCATAGATCATAATTTTTAACCTCACTTTTAAAATTTTTCCATATTATTATAAACCGACTTTGCTTTATTGTAAATAATGAAATAAAATGCACCCGCTATACATTGACAGATATAGTAATTTGATGTATAATATTGTCGAGGTGAATTTTATGGAGCTTTTACAACTTACCTATTTTTGCAATGCCGCTGAAACAGAAAATTTTTCTAAAACGGCAAAAACCTTCTCAGTTCCAACATCAAATATTTCACAATGTATTCACAGACTTGAAGCAGAACTTGAAACTCCGTTGTTCGACCGCACTTCGAACCGTGTCACTCTTAACGAGCAGGGAAAAATGTTTTATTCAAGTGTTAAATCCGCACTGGCTTTAATTAACGATGCAAAAAACAATCTTAATAATAACGACACAATTTCGGGTGAGATAAAAATTCTTGCCGAAACGAACAGGCATATTGTAACAAAAACCATTGAACTTTTTCAAAATAACCATAGTGATGTTTTATTTTTCATCAATCATTCAGCAGACGATATATTAGAAAAATATGATTTGATAATTTCAGATAGAATACTAGAACAAAAAAACTTCAAAAAGCATCTGCTCGTCGTTGACAATCTGCTCCTTGCAATGAAAAACGACAATCATCTCGCTAAGAAACAAAACATCACTATTGAAGATTTGGAAAATGAAAAATTCATTACAATGAGCAACAAAACAGGTCTTTTCAAATTAACAAACGAAATATGTCTCTCGGGAGGCTTTACGCCGAATATAATCATCCAGAGTGATGACCCTCACTATATCCGCGAATATATTGAAATGGGGCTCGGAATATCTTTTGTTCCATCGCTCTCATGGAAAGGGACATTTTCCAAAAACATTGAGTGTCGTCAGGTCGTTAACACGAAAAGATATACCTATGTTTATCTCAACACACAAAAACATATTTCAAACGCTACAAATTTATTCTTAGACAAATTGATTGAAACCGCAAAAGACTATTCAAAGAGTTAATCCTTCACAAAAACCCCGCTTGGCATAATGAAGTGAACCCAAAAGTTTAGACAAAATTTAATATTAACTTGCTAAGGAGTGAGTTCTGTATTGCAC
>JAZNGL010000130.1:0-2790 GCA_045576435.1 Clostridia bacterium | reverse complement strand
CTATTTTATGTTTTATATAATTTAATTTGATTTAAAATCACCCGTTTACAAAATTATACCTTTAGGATAAAAAAATATATTCCTTTTATTTTATAAAAATTATATCATATAATTAAGTAAAAATCAAGGAGGAATAGAAATGAAAAAAGGTATTAGCATTTGGTCATTCACAGAACCCGACTTAAAAAAATGTTTTGAACTCGCAAAAGATGCAGGCTTTGACGGTGTTGAAGTTGCTCTTGACGAGAATGGTCCTATTTCTTTAACATCAACAAAAGAAGATATTCTTGCCGTTAAAGAAATGGCAAAAGAAGTTGGAATTGAATTATATAGCGTTGCAAGTGGTTTGTATTGGACATATAACTACACCTCTGAAAACGCAGAAAATCGCGAAAAAGCCAAGGAAATCACTAAAAAGCAATTGCAGATTGCAGCATGGCTTGGTTGCGACACCATCCTCGTTGTTCCGGGTGCTGTTAATGTTGCATTTGAAGCAGATGGTGAAATTGTGGATTATGATATAGCTTATCACAGAGCGCTTTCTGCCCTCAAAGAGCTTGCTCCATTTGCGGAAGAGTTAAAGGTTGCTATCGGTGTTGAAAATGTTTGGAATAAGTTCCTCCTTTCGCCACTTGAAATGCGTGATTTCATCGATAAAATCGGCTCAGATTATGTTGGTTCATATTTTGACGTTGGCAATGTTGTTTTTTCAGGTTATCCTGAACAGTGGATTAAAATTCTTGGAAAAAGAATCAAAAAGGTTCACTTTAAGGATTACAGAAAGAGTGTCGGCGGTCTCGATGGTTTTGTCGATATTCTTGCCGGTGATGTTGATTATAAAGCAGTTAAAGCTATGCTTGACAAAATTGGATATACAGATTGGGTAACAGGCGAAATGATTCCGCCATACAATCAATATCCTGAAACAATTATATATAATACATCAAATTCAATGGATAAAATTTTAGAAAGAAAATAGGGGGAATTTTTATGTTAAAAGTAGGTCTTATTGGTTGCGGTTTTATGGGAACAATGCATGCAAACTGCTATAAAAACATCGAAGGTGTTGAACTTGTTGCTTTTGCTGATTTAAGAAAAGAAAAAGCTGAAGAGTTGGCACAAGGCACAAATGCCACACTATATAGTGATGGTAAGGATTTAATCGAAAAAGCCGATGTTGATGTGATTGATATTTGTTTGCCAACATATCTTCATTCAGAATATGCTATTCTTGCAATGGATAAGGTTAAATATGTTTTTGTTGAAAAACCTGTTGCTTTAACAAAAAAGCAGGGCAAAGAAATGCTCAAAAAGGCTGCTGCAACGAACTGTAATGTTCAGATTGGTCAGGTTATTCGTTTTTGGGATGAATATGTTAAACTTGCAGAGATAGTTAGAGAAGGTAGCTTGGGTAAAATCCTCAACGCCAACTTCCGTCGCATTAGTCCTATTCCAACTTGGGGTTGGGAAAATTGGCTTCTTGATGAGAAGCTTTCAGGCGGTGCTGCTCAGGACTTACATATTCACGATATGGACTATGTTCTCTCACTGTTCGGCAAACCTAAAAAGTTGCTCTCAATGAAAAACGTTGCAGGTGAAGCAAATTCATATATAAATTCTCTCATGAAATATGACGATTTTGTTGTTTCAGTTGAAGGAACATGGGCGCTTCCCGGCACACATCCCTTTGAAGCAACCTTTAGAGTTGTTTTTGAAAAAGGTGTTGTTGAAAATGCAGGCGGAAAGTTCATGCTCTATACAGATGACAAGGCTGAAGAAATTAAGATTGAAAAGGCTGAAGTTTTGGGCGAAGGATTTGAAGGCGGAAACATCTCTGACCTTGGCGGCTATTTCAACGAGCTTGTTTACTTTACAGATTGTGCAAAAAATGGTAAAAAAATCGAAAAGGCAACACTTTACGATGGAACAGAGTCTTTAAACTATGTTTTGGAGGAAATCAAGCATGCTTAGAGTTGGTATAATCGGCTGTGGAAACATCTTCACAATGCACTCAACAAGTGCACATCATTTAGAAAACTCTCAAATCGTGGGCGTTTGTGACATAAAAAAGGACAGAGCTGACCGTGCCGCTGCAAAATATAACTGTAAAGCATATTATGATTACACTGAATTAATCAACAAAGATATAATCGATGTGGTTCACATCTGTGTTCCTCATTATCTTCATCCGATTATTTCAAAATATGCAATTGAACAGGGCGTGAATGTTCTTTGCGAAAAGCCTATGAGCATAAAATATGAAGACGCTGTGGAGAACGTGAGATTAGCTGAAGAAAGAGGCGTTAAATACGGAATCATTTTCCAATGCAGATACAACGATTCTGCAAAACTTGTTAAAAAGCACTTGGAAGACGGCACTCTCGGTAAAATCATCTCGGCGCGTGTTGTTTTAACATGGTCAAAACCTGATGAATACTATAGTCTTTCGGACTGGAAAGGCACTTGGGACAAAGAGGGCGGCGGCGTGATTATTGACCAGGCTATCCACTCTTTGGACCTGGCAAACTGGTTCATTGACGACGAGATTGAAAGCGTACAGGCACATCTTGCCAACCGGGGTCACTCCATTATGGAAGTGGACGATACCGGCGAGGGCTTCATCCGTTACAAGAACGGCGCTACCTTGAGCTTCTGGGCTATGAACAACTACGGTTGTGATGACCCCATCGAAATTCGTATGCTTTGCGAAAACGGCAAGGTGGTTATGAACTACGATAAGGCAGAAATCTTCTTCAATGACGGAAGAGTCTTGTCTGTGGAGACCAAGAT
>JAZNGL010000129.1:0-18162 GCA_045576435.1 Clostridia bacterium | reverse complement strand
AACTTCTTCGGCAGATTAAAAGTAGAGATGTTTTATGGCGAAAAATTTGAAAGCGTTAACGCTTTCATTGATGAATTAAAGAAATATATTGATTACTACAATAACGAAAGAATTTCATTAAAACTAAGAGGAATGAGTCCTTGCAATACAGAACTCACTCCTTAGCAAGTTAATATTAAATTTTGTCTAAACTTTTGGGTTCACTTCATTTCTCGACGGGGTTTAATTCTCTTAAAAAATTATCTTTGAACACGACCTGAGCCGTCACCCTTCATGAGGTTTTCAACCTCAGCAACGGTAACAAGGTTCATATCTCCTTCAATAGTATGTTTGAGGCAAGAAGCTGCAACTGCAAACTCAATAGCCTTCTGGCAATCATAGCCACTAAGCATTGAATAAATCAAACCGCCACCAAAGCTATCGCCACCGCCAACACGGTCAATGATAGTCATATGATATTTCTTTGATTTGAAGAAGCTATCAGCTTTTGCATCATAAAGAAGTGCTGACCAATCATTTTCAGATGCAGAAATACTCTCTCTGAGAGTTATTGCAACATGTGAGAAATTGAATTTCTCAACGAGCTGACGAGCAACATCTTTATATCCCTCATCGCTGATCTGACCACCTGTTACATCTGTGTTTGCAGCGTGAATACCAAATACCTTTTCAGCATCCTCTTCGTTTGCAATACAAACGTCAACATATTCCATGAGTTTTCCCATAACCTGACCTGCTTTTTCGCTTGTCCAGAGTTTTTTTCTGAAGTTGAGGTCACAGCTTATTGTAACGCCCTTAGCTTTTGCAGCCTTACAAGCTTCAAGACAGATATCCGCAATACCATCACCCAAAGCCGGTGTGATTCCTGTAAAGTGGAACCAATCTGCACCCTCAAAAATATCATCCCAATTAAAATCAGCGCTTTCCGCCGTTGAGATTGAAGAATGTGCACGGTCATATACAACGTTTGACGGACGCTGTGATGCACCCTTTTCGCAGTAGTATATACCAACTCTCTCGCCACCTCTTGCAATCTTCTTTGTGCATACATTGTGTTTTCTAAGTTCTGCAACACAAGCATCACCAATTGGATTGTTTGGAAGCTTTGTTATGAAGCATGCATCCAAGCCATAATTTGCGCAGCTCACTGCAACATTTGCTTCACCGCCACCAAAGGTAGCTTCAAGACCTTTCATCTGTATGAAACGCTCATGATTATATGTTTGTAATCTAAGCATAATTTCACCAAATGTAATAACTTTTTTTGACATTTTAGTTCAACCCTTTCGATTTTAATTTTCTTTTTGTTTTTTATTTTGCTCTTGCTTTTTTGATGTTCTCAACAAACTTTTTAGCTGTTTCTGTTATCGCATTGTAGTCGCCTGTCTTTGCGCCAGCTGTTAAAGCACCGCCCGCACCAACTGCAACTGCACCTGCCTTAATCCATTCATCAACGTTGTCAACAGAAACACCGCCTGTTGGCATCATTCTAGCCTGAGGAATAGGACCATTGATTGCCTTTATGATTTTAGGGCCAAAAGCTTCGCCCGGGAATATTTTTATTATATCTGCGCCTGCTTCCATTGCTGCAACAACTTCCTTGATTGTCATACAGCCCGGCATATATGCAACTCTGTATCTGTTACAAAGTTTTGCTGTTTCTAAATCAAAATATGGACTAACGATATATTGAGCACCTGCAAGAATTGCGATTCTTGCTGTTTCGCTATCCATAACTGTTCCTGCACCCAAAATTATCTCGTCTTCTGAATACATATCAGCAAGCTCTGCGATTACTTTATCTGCTTTTGGAACAGTAAATGTCATTTCAATCGCAGGAACGCCACCCGCAATACAAGCATCTGTTATTTTTTTAGCTTTGTCTGCACTTTCAGCACGAACAACTGCCACAATGCCGACATCTGTTATTCTCTTGATTACTTCCTCTTTTACCATTTGTCTTCCTCCTCGTATTAATAATTCATACATGAATTTTCTTCCTATAGTATATTATATATCGAACTCTTTGTCAACAATATTTTCAATAAAAGGACCATAAAAATATTAAAAATCTTTTCTGCTATTATTACACCTTTCGGGCATATTAAAAACTGACAGAAGCGCTTTCTGTCAGTTTTAATCTTTTATTCTTCAGTTTTATTCAAAGCAACAACCATTCTTCTGTTTGGTTCTTCACCCACGCTGAACGTCTTTATTTTTGGATTGTTCTGAAGTGCAGAATGAATAATTCTTCTTTCGTTTGCCGTCATCGGTTCCAAAGTAATAGACTTTTTATCTTTAAGAACACTACGCTCCAAACCATGTGCAAGACGGATAAGAGTTTCTTCTCTTTTTGCACGATAATTCTCTGTATCAATGCTTACCTTTATGTAAGGCATATTTTTATCTCTGTTAACATATAACGCTGTGAGCATTTGCACTGCATCAAGAGTGTCACCGCGCTTACCGATGAGAAGTCCCATCTTATCGCCTGAAACATCAAGAACAATCCTGTTTCCTTCGATTTTAACATTTATCTCAAAAGTCAATCCGATTTTGGTTAATAATTCAGACACAAAGTATTTCGCATCATCAACCGCAGATTTTGGAATGATGACATCCTCTTCAACAGTTTCAGCCGAAGCAACCGGTTTTTTCTCCATTTTAGTTTCTTTTTCAACTGCTTTTTGTGGAGCTGTAGCTTCCTTATTTGGTTCAACCGCTTTTTTCTCTGCTTTAGACTGTTTTTTCTCTGCCTTTTTAGATGCTTTTTCCTCTTTTTCTGCATCAGCCGTACGCCATGCAACGATATCTATTTCAGTGCCTACCAAAAAACGCATAAGGCCTTTTCCCACTTCACGAGTTACGTCATATGAAATTTCTTCTTTACTAACACCAAGCTCTTTAGCCGCTAACTCTATTGCTTCATCAAGATTTTTTCCTGTTTTTTCTACCTTTTTTAACATTGGCAATCTCCTCTTCTATTTCTTCTGAACTTATATCTGTGACAAAATATTTACTTACTAACACTTGTTGAACAATTTGTATCACATTGCTGACTATCCAATAAAGACCAACTGCTGCCGGAAGGGTAAATGCAAACCATGCCGAAAACAACGGCATTATTACCGACATGGATTTCATTGTGTCACCAGCTGCACCTTTTTGAGGCATATCAGCTTCAGCAACAACTTCCTTTTTCTTTTTAGTTTGTTTTGCTGTTACAACATAACTTGCAAGCCATGAACTAAATCCTGAAAGGATTGGGATAAGCCATAACAAAGCCGTACTCAATGTCAAGTTAGAAACATTACCCATTAAAGTTCCGAAAAACGCTTTAAGGTTAGGTATCTCAGATAAATCCATACCAAAAAATCCAAAATCAATTAATCTAAGGTTCTCACCCCAATTAACTATGCTTGGATGTTCAAGAATTTCAGGATGCTTAAACAATGTCTGTGCAATCTGAATTTCATAAGTTCCAAAGGTATTATTACTCATTGAGTGCTGATATGTCACAGGGACAACATTTTTAAGCGCCTCTGGAAGTGCTTCCATGTTCGAGCTTGCCCATGCATTAAATGCATCAGCAATGCGCCAAATCTCACCTGCATCCACGCCAACCATATAAGTGATAGGCTTTTTAACAACCCAATAAAGTGCAAAAATTATAGGAAGTTGTATCAGCATAGGCAAACATCCGCCCATTGGATTTATATTGTATTTCTGATACAATTTCATTGTCTCCTGATTTAATTTTTCTTTATCATTGGCATACTTCTTTTGAACCTCCATTAAAAGAGGTTGAATCTTTTGTGTTTTTGCCATTGATTTTTTTTGTTTCAAATCAAGCGGGAAAAGCGCCAACTTGATAAAAATCGTAAAAAGTATAATCGCAAAACCATAGTTGCCAATAAGTCTGTAAAACATGTCAAGTATCCACCCTAAGGCAATCATTATATATGACACTTCAATATCCTCCAAATATATTATCATTGGTTATGGAAAATCCACTCCACCCTTTGAAAAAGGATTGCAACGCAGAATTCTCCATATAGTTTTAATCAATCCATAAAACGGACCATATTTTTCAATTGCAAGCACCGCATACTCAGAACAAGACGGATAAAACCGACAACAACGCGGTTTTATCGGAGAAATAAAACGCTGATAAAATTTAATTGTTGATACAATAATATTTTTTAACAGTTTAGTCATTTTTTAAAACACCTGTTTCTGCAAGTGCCGAATAAAAATCAGAATAAAGTTTTGAAAAATCAATATTAACAGTTCGCATCCGAGCCACTAAAACAAAATCGAAGCCTGTTTTTAGTACACCTAAGTTAGCTCTAAAAAGTTCACGAAGCCTACGTTTAGCCCGATTTCTGACAACAGCCTTACCAAGTTTTTTCCCAACTGTGATTCCCAATCTGTTATAATTGAGTCCATTTCTCTTTACATATAAGACCAAAGATGGTCGAACGCAGGATTTACCACTACTATAGAGTTTTTTAAACTGAGAATTTAGATTAAGTTTCATTATTTTGCTCATAGCAGCACCTCCGCACTATATTTCAAAACAAAAGGCACCAATAAAACAAACTGGAAAAGTCCGCTAATAGTCAAAAAGACGCACAAAGGCGTCTTTAGGCTGATAACTTCTTTCTGCCTTTAAGTCTTCTTCTTGCCAAAACCTTACGGCCGTTAGATGTTGACATTCTCTTTCTAAAACCATGTTCTTTGGACCTCTGCCTTTTTTTAGGCTGAAATGTTCTAAGCATCAAAATCCCTCCTAATCAGTTAGTCTATTGAAAAGCATGAAAAGCACGCTTAATTTAATACAAATTTAGAACAGTATTTCATATTTTACCACACGAACTTAAAATTGTCAATACCTCTTATGCTCAAAAAAAATAAAAAAATTTTTATATACTAAAAAACAGAACATATTGTAAAAAAAACTTTAAAAATATCCATATTTTGTGTTTTAAAAGAAATATATAAAATTTTACAATTATTTTAGCCTTTTTTGATGTTGAAATTTTTTTGATAATCTGTTATCATATAGTAGAGTGCCTTATTTTCGCATAATCACAGTATGATTATCTGTTTTTTACACAACTAAACATTTTTATTTTAGTTTGTGTTTTTATATGTGTTAAATTTTGAAAGGGGAATTACTTTGGAGGAATTACGTCAAATATGGAAAAAGGTGTTAAAGCAGCTTTCAGACGAAATCTCAGCTGTTTCTTATAATTCGTGGATAAAACCTATTCGTCCCGAAGCTCTTGATGACACCAAAATCACGCTTAAGGTTCCTTTCAGCGTGAACAAAAATATGATTATGACAAAATACTTTTCACTTATCGAGAGTTGTCTTGAAACGGTGACAACTCATAAACTCGAGATCGAAGTTGTTGTTGATGAAGAAAAAAAAGAGGATACAACCTTGCCTGACCCGACTATGGCAGACAACACGCTTAATTCCAAATATACTTTTTCATCTTTTGTCGTTGGTAACAATAATAATTTAGCCTATGTTGCTTCTCTTGCAGTTGCAGAAAGACCGTCTCATACCTATAATCCGCTATTCCTTTATGGTGGAAGCGGGCTTGGCAAAACCCACATGATGCAAGCTATCGGCAACTATTTTGTTGAAAACTATCCCCAAAAAAAGGTTTTATATACAACAAGTGAAAAGTTCACATATGAGCTTGTGGCTGCTATCCGTGAAAAAACCAATCAGGCTTTCCGAAACAAATATCGCAATGTTGACCTGCTCTTAATTGATGATATTCAGTTTTTTGCCAATAAAGAACTTGCTCAAGAGGAGTTTTTCCATACATTTAATGCTTTATACGAAATGGATAAGCAGATTGTTTTGACTTCTGACCGCTTGCCTTCTGAAATTCCTCAGCTTGAGGAAAGGCTCAGAACTCGTTTCAACAGCGGTTTGATTGCAGACGTTCAACCACCTGACTATGAAACACGTATGGCTATTCTTAAAAATAAAATTCAAAGTGAATATCTCTCAGTTGATGAAGAGATTATTGACTTTATTGCAAACAATATAAAATCAAATGTTCGTGATTTGGAAGGTGCGGTTAAACGCATTCTGGTTTATGCCGGTATTAAAAGAACAAATAAAATTTCAATGGAACTCGCAACCGAGGCTCTTAAAGACATTATATCCACTCAACCTGGTCGCAAGATAACCTCAAAACTTATTATCGAAGAGGTTGAGAAATATTATCGTCTTTCAAAAGGCTCTTTGGTTTCTAAAAAGCGTTCCATGGACATTGCTCTTCCGCGTCAAATTGCTATGTTCATTTGTCGTGAGTTGTTGGACGACCCGTCTTATCCAAAAATCGGTGAAGATTTTGGCGGACGCGACCATACTACCGCTATGCATAATATAAATAAAATCCGTGAAGATATGTCGGCAAATTCCGAACTTGAAAAAACAATTAAAGAGATTATGTCAAACATCAAGAAGGGTTGATATTAAATAATGAAAGAATTCGATACTATTGTTGCTATCGCCACTCCCATCGGCATCGGCGGCATTGCCATTATAAGAATGAGCGGGCAGGATGCAGAAAAAATAGCAGATTCTATTGTTTTTGCTAAAAACGGAAAATCGGTTTCTGACTTTGAAAGTCATAAGTTGGTTCTTTCAGATATAAAAAAATCTTCTGATGGAAATCTTTTAGATGAAGCTCTTGTTTCTGTTATGCGAGCTCCAAACTCATATACCGGTGAAACAGTTGTTGAGATTAACTGTCATGGCGGAAGACTTTCGGCTGAACTTATTATAGAGGAACTGTTTCTCTGCGGAGCAAGGCAAGCCGAAGCGGGAGAGTTTACCCGTCGTGCCTTTGTTAACGGCAAATGTGACCTTGCCCGTGCCGAAGCCGTTATTGATGTTATTCATGCGAACTCTGAGCTTGGTCAATCAAATGCGGCAAAAACTTTGTCCGGAAAACTATCTGAGAAAGTTAATAAAATTCGCGATAAAGCCATTGCTCTTGCTTCGAATCTATCTGCAGTTGCCGACTTTCCCGACGAAGTTGAGGAGTTATCAGATGAATCTTTAAGGAACCTTACAAATGATATAAAAGGTGACATTATTGATATGCTAGACGGCTTTCGAAAAGGAAAAATGCTTCGGGATGGTATTAAAACTGTTATTGTTGGTCGTCCGAATGTTGGCAAATCATCCTTACTCAACGCAATGAGCCGTAGTGAAAAAGCAATTGTAACCGATATTCCCGGCACCACTCGCGATGCAATCGAGGAATATATCAACGTAAACGGTGTTTCTTTGTGTTTAATTGATACGGCAGGTATACACGAAAGCGACAACCTTGTTGAACAAATTGGTATCAATCGCGCACGGGAAAGTGTTCTGTCAGCAGATTTATGTCTTTTTGTTATTGACTCCTCTGCGGATATAACTGAAGATGATTTAGAAATATGCCAATATATAAAGGATAGAAAAACTATCGTCATTTTAAATAAAACAGACAAAAAGCCACAAAAAGACGTTAAATTTTACTCTGAAAAACTGGGGTTTCCTGAAGAATCTTTTGTTTTTACATCTACCCCAAAAGGCGAAAAAGCAAAAGGTATTGATTTACTTGAAGAAAAAATAACCGAACAATTTTTATCAGGTGGAATTTCAAAGGATGATATCTTTATATCAAACGACCGTCAGAAAAACGCGTTAATCAAAGCAAAAAAAGCAATTGAAAGAATGGTATCCTGTATTGATTGCAGTATGCCTCAGGATTTACTTTATGTTGACCTTGAAGAACTTATTGTCGCACTTGGAGAAGTGACCGGCATGACTATACAAGAAGAAATAATAGATGAGGTTTTTGAAAGGTTTTGCGTAGGCAAATAAATCCCGTCATATACTATTTAGAAAGGAATGCTAAAATGCCAAAAGGATTTGAATTAACATTTGATTTTGTAGAAAAATGGGGCAGATTTGCAAAACCCGAATATCTGCAAATTTATATTTATATACTCTCTTCCTTTAAAAAAAATGGAAGCATTCTGTCAAATGAAGAAATATCAAAAAGATTACATGTAACCCTTGACAACGTGATGGCCGCTTTGGATTTTTGGATAACCGCTGAGGTTTTGGTTCAAACCGATGATGGCTATGCATTTGCTGAATCTGATAAGAAATTTTCCCATCAAGCCTCTAAAAAGAGTGTCTCAGATAAATCCGGTAAATTCCGTGTCAGACCCTCATATGATTCAGCAGAAATCGACGCTGCGGCATCAATTAACAAAAATATTGACTATCTATTTAAGCAAGCCGAAAGAATTCTTGACCGACTTTTAAGTCCATCAGATTTTGAAATGCTATATTCCTTTGTCGATTGGCTTGGGCTTCCTGTTGAAGTTATTATAATGCTTCTTAATTTTGTTTCAAGTCAAAACAAAACGACAAAAAGATATATAGAAACAGTGGCAATAGATTGGGCTGACCGAGGAATTGATACATATGAAAGCGCAGAGGAATATATCAAAGAATTTGAATTGCGATTATCAAACGAAGGTAAAATTCGTTCACTCCTCGGAATTTATGACCGTGCACTGTCTCAAACAGAAAAGAAATATATCAAGCTTTGGACGGTCGATCGAAATATTCCCATAGACTTTATATCTGAAGCGTATGACCGTACAATATCTGCAACAGGAAAATTAAGCTGGGCATATATGAATAAAATATTAGAAACCTGGATTGAGAAAGGTCTTAAAGACATTGAGGCTGTTAACGCCCACGAAGCTCTCCACAAGCTTAAATCCGGTGCAGTGCGCGAACGTACTAAACTACCCAAAAGTAGTTTTAATAACTATACAGACACCAATAAACCTGATTTTTCCAACTTTGCCGAAAAAATTTTGGAAGATATGTTGGATGAGAGTTAAAGGAGTGTGAAAGATAATGGAATCAGCTTATGCTCTTGCAAACAGAGAATTGGAAGAAATTCGAAATGCAAATCATGAGGAACTATCCAGAAGACGCCATGAGGTAATATCCAAAGAACCTAAGATCGCAGAAATTGAAAATGAACTTATGAAATGTGGAACCCGACTTTTGGAATGCGTCCTTAAAAAGACTTCTGATTTTGAAGAAATAAAAGCAAATATTCAAAAGCTTCAGGCAGAAAAGCTTTTCGTTTTGGAAAAAAACGGTTTTTCTCCTCAATATCTGGATGATATTTATAGTTGTAAGGAGTGTCGCGACACAGGTTTTATTGGTGGCAGACGTTGCTCCTGTCTTAAAGCTTTGATTTTAAAACATATTGGTGCAAATTCCAATTTAACTGAGCATATGAGAAACCAAACCTTTGAGAATTTTGACTTTTCTCTTTTTGAAGATCAGCAAAACGATTCTGCTCATATTGTTCAACTCACGCATTCTATTTGCAAAAAAGCTAAAAGCTTTGCTGATACATTTGATGAAACACACGAAAATATTTTACTCACCGGAAATGCCGGAACAGGAAAAACGTTTGTTTCAAGCTGTATTGCAAACCATGCTCTAGAGCGTGGTAAGACAGTGTATTATCAAACCGCTTATAAACTCTTTGAATTTTTTGAAAAAGATAAGTTTTCTAAGGATTCCGAAGAAGATACATCAGAAATTATTAAATATATATATGATGCAGACTTATTGATTATCGACGACCTTGGAACAGAGTTTGTGACTCAATTCACTCTGGCTGCCTTTTTTGATATTATTAATTCACGTATAATTTCAGGGAAGAGCACCATTATCTCCACAAACTTAAATTTTGAGGAGCTTGCAACTATTTATAGCCACAGAATTACATCAAGGTTTGTTGGAGAATACACACTTCTCCAAACAGTTGGTAAAGATTTAAGGTCTGTTTTAAGAGCTAAAAGAACAGCAAAAATATAATTAACATAAGGGAGGTTTTGTTCTTGACGTTTATAAAAAAATTGTTGATTTCAGATTGTTCTGCAACCTTTAAAGGTGGAATACATCCAAAAGATATGAAAGCCGATACCCAGGGGAAATCTATAATAGAATTAGCTGCACCTGATGTGCTTGTTTTTCCTATGCAACAACATTTAGGAACACCTGCTGTTCCTTGCGTAAATATTGGTGAGCGCGTTTTGATGGGACAAAAAATAGCTGAGGCAAACGGTAATATGTCCGCAAACATACATTCATCTGTTTCAGGAACCGTTATTGCAATAGAGCCAAGGCTCCATCCTTGCGGCGCACCAGTTCAATCTATAATCATAGAAAATGACGGGCTCGATGAAGCTTGTGAAAAAATTGCGGTTGGAAATCCTGATGAGTTATCGCCAAAACAGATTGTTGATATTGTTAAGGAGGCAGGAATTGTTGGTATGGGTGGTGCAACATTCCCTACCCACATTAAGCTTAGTCCTCCCCCCGACAAAAAGATAGAATATGTTATAATAAACGGTTCTGAATGTGAACCTTATTTGACTTCTGACCACAGGGCTATGCTTGAAACTGCAGATGAAATCATTTCCGGTCTCAAACTGATCATGAGAGTGTTTGGTCTTAAAACCGGATACATTGCCATAGAGGATAACAAGCCGGATGCTATTGCGCATATGACTAAATATGCAGAACTTGAAACATCTGTTGATATAAAAGTCATCCGCTTAAAAACAAAATATCCTCAAGGTTCTGAAAAACATCTTATCAAAGCGGTTACCGGCAGGGAGGTTCCGCCAAAGGGACTCCCTATGGATGTTGGCGCCATTGTTGATAACATTGATACCTGTGCTGCTATTGCGAGAGCGGTTTTGGATGGCTCGTCATTAACCAAGAGAATTGTAACTGTTGGTGGTGACTGTGTTTCTTTGCCATCAAATTTCCGCGTTCGTATAGGAAGTAGCATTGATTATGTATTAGAAAAATCAGGCGGATTGTCAAAAGACCCGTCTAAGATTATTCTTGGTGGACCTATGATGGGTCTTGCTATTCCCGATATTGATATACCGATAATAAAAGGAACCTCGGGAATATTGGCATTCAGCCGTAAAATGTCAAAAAAAATACCAACTCAAACATGCTTAAGATGCGGTAAATGTGTTTCGGGATGTCCTATGAACCTTCTGCCAAACATTATGCGCGAAGCAGTTCAGGCAAACGATATGGAAAAACTTTCTAAGTTGAACATAGGTGATTGCATCGCTTGTGGTTCATGCACATATGTTTGTCCTGCAGAGCAAAACCCGCTCCAATACATTAAAACAGGAAAAATTAAGCTTGCAAAATATAATGCGGAGGTGAATAAATAATGTTGTTTGAAAGTTCTAAGAAAAAATTCATAGTTACAGAATCACCACACATCAGAAGTGGCAACACAACCTCCGGCATAATGTTTGATGTTTTGATAGCTTTACTTCCTTGTTTGATTGCGGGAGTTATTATTTTTGGATATCGTGCAGCATTGCTTGCCATCCTTTGCGTAGCGTCATCTGTGTTTTTTGAATGGGCATGGTGTAAAATTGTGAAAAAGCCATCATCAATAGGAGATTTCAGTGCAGCTGTAACCGGTCTTTTATTAGCACTGAACCTACCTGTTACTTTGCCATTCTGGATGGCAGTTATTGGTTCACTTTTTGCAATTATTGTTGTTAAACAATTTTTTGGCGGAATTGGGCATAACTTTATGAATCCAGCCCTTGCTGCAAGAGCCTTTTTGTTGACTTCATGGGCTCAGAATATGACTACATGGGTTGCTCCGTTTTCAAAGGTGTCTTTGTTTAACAATGCGGATGTTGTGAGCTCGGCAACTCCTCTTGCTCTTCTTAATTCTCCAGAGGCTCTTCCAACATATACACAATTATTTTTAGGTGAAATCGCTGGTTGTATTGGTGAAGTTTCCTCACTTGCAATACTGCTTGGTGCAGCTTATCTTATATGGAAAAAAGTTATAAACCTGAGAATTCCTGTAGCATTTCTTGCAACTGTTGCTGTTTTATCCTTTATTTTCGGAGGAGAAACACTCTTCAGCGGTGATGCTCTTTATCACATACTTTCCGGCGGTTTGTTGCTTGGTGCCTTTTTCATGGCAACCGACTACACAACAACTCCATACACACCAAACGGACAAATTCTTTTTGGCATAGGTTGTGGTGTTTTAACAACTGTAATCAGACTCTGGGGTGGTTATCCCGAAGGCGTGTCATATTCAATTTTGTTGATGAATGTTGCAACACCGCTTATTGACAGATATACTCCTCCTAAACGTTTCGGAGTAAAAAAGGAGGCGGTAAAAAATGCTTAATAAAGAAACTGTTCTAGTCGCAATAAAGCTATTCATAATAACGGCCGTTTCTGCACTTTTTCTCGCTGTTGTTAATATGATAACCGTTCCAATTATTGCTGAAAACTCAGAAAAAGCTGCAACGGATGCTCTGCGCATGGCACTTCCTGAAGCAGACAGCTTCAAAAAAGCTGATTTTTCTGTTGAAGATACTCCTGTGGGTAAAACAAATAATGTTAAAATTGAGGCTATTAACATTGGTCTTGCAGGCGAAAAAGGAATCGGTTATGTTGTAACTGCAGTATCTTCAGAGGGATATGGTGGCGATATTCGGGTTCTTGTTGGCCTTGACAACTCAAAAAATGTAACTTGCGTAAAAATTCTTAGTTCATCCGAAACTCCGGGGCTTGGAGGAAACGCTTCAAAGCCTGAGTTTATTAATCAGTATATAGGCAAAACTGGTTCATTTGAAGTTGTTAAAAACGCTCCATCTAACGAACTGGAAATTTCAGCGATCTCGGGAGCAACAAAAACTTCAAGAGCTGTTACAAACTGCATTAATGCCGCAATTGAACTTGTTAATTCTAAAATTGAAAAAGGGTTTGATTCAAAAGCTACAGCTGCAATAAACGAAAAGCTTGAAGAAACCAAAAGAGAAACCGAATTACAAATGCAAGCTGATTCTGTTTTATCTGAGGAAGGAGGGTCCAAATAGTGAAAAAAACTTTTTTAAATGGTTTACTGACTGAAAATCCTACTTTTGTGCTTTTTATTGGAATGTGTCCAACACTTGCAATAACCACAAGTGCAATTAACGCTATTGGAATGGGCCTTTCTACAATGGTTGTTCTGCTTTGTTCTAATATTTTCATTTCACTTCTAAGAAATTTTATTCCTAACAAAGTGAGAATTGCTGCATATGTTGTTATCATTGCAAGCTTTGTAACAATTATTGAAATGCTTCTCAAGGCATATTTGCCAACCATCTCAAATGCTTTAGGAATTTATCTGCCACTTATTGTTGTTAATTGCATTATTCTGGGCCGTGCAGAAGCTTTTGCATCAAGAAATAATGTTTTAATATCTGCAGTTGACGGATTAGGCATGGGTCTTGGTTTCACTTGTGCATTATTCCTGATTGGCACTGTCAGAGAAATATTAGGGGCAGGTACATTTTGTGGACTTTCATTGTTTGGGGAAAGCTTCATGCCCATGACTATTATGATTTTGCCACCCGGAGCATTTTTAACTCTTGCTCTGATTGTTATGGCTATAAAATTAATTTCTTCAAAACGGAAGGGGGATAATTAATAATGATTAAGGATTTATTTATCATAAGTATAGGCGCTATCCTTATTCAAAACTTTGTTCTTGTTCAGTTTTTGGGAATTTGTCCTTTTCTTGGTGTTTCTAAAAAAGTTGAAACAGCCGTTGGTATGGGTTTTGCCGTTGTTTTTGTTATGGCTTGTGCATCCGCAATATCCTGGGCGGTTCAAGAACTTCTGGTTTTGTTTTCCATAGAATATCTTCAGACTATTGCATTTATTCTGGTTATTGCCGTTCTGGTTCAATTTGTTGAAATGTTTCTGCAAAAAGTAATACCATCTCTTTATAATTCACTCGGTATATATTTGCCTCTCATAACAACAAATTGCGCTGTTCTTGGCGTTGCAATTGTTAATATAACAAAATTTGGTGGCACAGAACTGAGTTTTTTAAAGTCTGTTATATACGGAACAAGTGCAGGCCTCGGTTTCACCTTGGCAATAGTTTTGTTTGCGGGCGTCAGAGAACGTCTTGAGTCATCAAATATTCCTGAATTTTTAAAGGGCATGCCGATAACCTTGGTTACTGCAAGCTTATTGTCTATTGCCTTTATGGGATTTTCAGGACTTAGCTTTTAGGGGAGGGATATATTATGGAACAAATTTTACTTCCGATTATTGCAATTGGTGGTATGGGACTTATTTTCGGGGCACTACTTGCCATAGCTGCAAAATTGTTTGCTGTTGATAAAGATGAACGCATCCCTCAAATTGAAGAAATTCTTCCCGGTGCTAACTGTGGCGGATGCGGTTTCGCAGGTTGCACCGCTTGTGCAGAAGCAATCGTTTTAGGGAAAGCTCCCGTTACAGCTTGTCCTGTTGGCGGTTCTGCAGTCTCCGAAAAAATTGCCAATTTGCTTGGTGTTGAAGCCGTTGAAGAAGAACGGATGACTGCCTATGTATTATGTTCAGGCAATAAAGCTGTTGTTGAAGATAGATATATAAACAATAATCAAATTGATTGTTATGCTGCAAACCGTCTGGCAGGCGGCATGAAATCTTGTCTTTATGGTTGTTTAGGCCTGGGCTCCTGCGTTGCTAAATGTAAATTTGGCGCACTCAGCATTAAAAATGGTATCGCTGTGGTTGACCGCGAAAAATGTGTTAACTGTGGTGCATGTATTTCTGAGTGTCCGAGAAATCTTATAAAGAGAGTTCCGTATGAGGCAAGAGCAATAAACATCTGTTCATCAAAAGCCCCAGGCAAGGCTACCCGCGAAGCGTGTGGTGTTGGCTGTATTGGTTGCGGAATCTGTGCTAAAAATTGTGAAAGCGGCGCGATTACTGTTGAAAATAACTTGGCGGTGATTGATTATTCAAAATGTACCGCTTGTGGTATTTGTGCCGAAAAATGTCCAAGAAAAATTATAAAATTTTACGACAAAAAACATGAAGCTGTTCCTGAAATTCAGGTAATAAGAAAAGCTCGATAATAGTTTAAGCAGGATGGATTTCGTTGAGAAATCCATCCTCTGATTTTTCAGTCTTAATTAGGAGTATATTGACTATGGAACTTTTAAAGAGTTGTAATCTTTGTCCAAGAAATTGTCAAGCAAACCGAATTATCCAGCGGGGATTTTGCGGAGCTGATAACCATATTTATGCCGCTAAGGCATCACTCCACTTCTGGGAAGAACCCTGCATAAGCGGAACTCGCGGAAGCGGAACTGTTTTTTTCAGCGGTTGTAATTTGCGTTGTGTCTATTGTCAAAATAACGAAATCAGTTTAGATTTCTTTGGGAAAAAAATCACGCCTTTAAGACTTTCTGAAATCTTTCTTGAGTTGCAGAATCTAGGTGCACATAATATCAATCTTGTTACGCCCACACCATATGTTTTGCATATTGCCAAAGCAATAGAATTGGCTGGTGATAAAATTAAAATACCATTCATATATAACACCAGTGGTTATGAAACGCCTGAAACAATAAACTT
Organism: Clostridia bacterium; assembly: GCA_045576435.1. Lineage (GTDB taxonomy): Bacteria > Bacillota > Clostridia > Monoglobales > Monoglobaceae > CAKSIW01. The sequence goes on along the minus strand of JAZNGL010000129.1, from coordinate 2,603 downwards.
TCTACGTAAATATATTGATATTTTTATCACAGATATTAAGTATTTTTCTCCTGCTCTATCAAGAAAATATAGTGCTGCTCCTGATTATTTTGGGGTGGCATTTTCTGCTGCAAAACAGATGATTAATCAGCTTGGTCAACCACAGCTTGATAAAAATGGGATTATGCAATCCGGAGTTATTATTCGACACCTTGTTTTGCCTTCTCACAAGGATGATTCTATTGAGATATTAAATCAAATCGCCAAAGGTCTTCCAAAAAATTCATTTATTTTAAGTTTAATGAGTCAATATACGCCTTCAGGCAAGCTTGAAAACTTTCCTGAACTTCAAAGACGCATAACAAGCTTTGAATACTCCAAAGTTGTTGATGCTGCTATTTCTCTTGGAATAAATAATGGATATATGCAGGACCGTTCAGGAGCTAACACAAAATATATTCCTGTTTTTGATTTGAGTGGTTTATAGTTTTAATTTTTTCAATTATCTCTTGACAAATCAAAAATTTATGATATAATATCTTTTGTAATAAATAATAATGTGTATGCGGGAGTGGCTCAGTGGTAGAGCGTCACCTTGCCAAGGTGAACGTCGCGAGTTCGAATCTCGTCTTCCGCTCCAATTAAAAATCTTGTCGATTTTTCGCCAAGATTTTTGTTTTATATTTTGTTTACTTTTGGATATATTTTAAAGGAGTTGTGCTATATGAGAAAAACATTTAAAACTTGTGGCCAAATATGGAAAGCGCATTTTTCTTCTATTGTAGTTATAATGCTTTTCTATGCTACGCTTGGGTCTGTTATCAAAAACGATCTTGTTTTTTTAATAGTTTCATTCTTTATATATTTTTCATTATTATATACTGTTGCCTGGGAAGCAGGAAATAAGGACTCGCGGAAAGTGAATGAATTTCATCCAAGTTTTCGTTCCGCCTTTTTCCCGCCACTATTATCCTTAACAATCCCCGTTTTCCTGCTGATTTTACGAATTATTGCATTTCATATATACCCGACAGTCTGGGGTCCATATGGTGACAATTTTGAGTTTGTTGAGGTTTCTTCCTCCTTTTTTCTGATAACTAACACGCTATATCGAGCTTATAATTGTTATCTTTTACCTCTGTTTGATGAAAAAATTTTTCTTACCTATCTTTTGCCACTATTGCCGCCACTCATTATCTTTCCTTGTGCATATTTTTTAGGAGTTAAGCGTTTTGATTTTATTTCTCGTTTTCTCCCGTTCTTAATTTATAAGAAAAAGGAAAAAAACAAATAACGCTAGCCAGAATTCACTTTCAGAAGTCGTTTCGGATTGACATTTAATAATTTAAATGGTATAATATTTTTTGGGTTAAATTACCTTTTTATGCTATCATGAAATACATTTCATATAATTAATAAATCAAAGGAGAATAGATATGAATATAAAAGAATTAGCATTAAAAAAACATTATGATTTGAAAGGTAAAATTGAGGTTGTTTCAAGAACACCTGTTAAAAATAGTGAAGATTTGTCAACCGCATATACTCCCGGTGTTGCAGAACCTTGTCTTGTTATAAAAGATAATGTTGAAAAATCTTTTGAATTAACCAGACGTTGGAATTTGGTTGCTGTTATTACAGATGGTTCTGCAGTTTTAGGTCTTGGCGATATTGGTCCTGAAGCAGGAATGCCCGTAATGGAAGGAAAATGTGTTCTCTTTAAAGAGTTTGCAGATGTTGACGCTTTCCCTCTTTGTGTTAAAACTCAAAATGTTGATGAATTAGTTCAAACAATATATAACATATCTGGTTCTTTCGGTGGAATTAACCTTGAAGATATTGCTGCTCCTCGTTGTTTTGAAGTTGAAAAAAGATTAAAAGAGATTTGCGATATCCCTGTTTTCCACGACGACCAGCACGGAACTGCAATTGTTGTTGCCGCAGCATTACTCAATGCGCTTAAATTTGTTGATAAAAAGATTGATGAAATAAAGCTTGTTATTAATGGCGCAGGTTCTGCAGGAATCGCAATAGCAAAACACTTATTAAACCTTGGTGTTAAAAACATTATAATGTGTGACCGTTTTGGAATTATTTGCGAAGGCATGCCTGAACTCAATGAGGCACATAAAGAAATGAGCCTTGTTACAAATCCTGATAAAATGAAGGGCAACCTCGCTGATGCACTTAAAGGTGCAGATGTTTTCGTTGGCGTTTCTGCTCCAAACATTGTTTCAGAAGATATGATTCGTTCTATGGCAGATAAAAGCATTGTCTTTCCTATGGCAAATCCAACGCCTGAAATTATGCCTGATTTAGCTTTAGCTGCAGGTGCTACAGTTGTTGGAACAGGACGTTCTGACTTCCCTAACCAAATTAATAACGTGCTTGCATTTCCTGGTATTTTCCGTGGCGCACTTGATGTTCGTGCATCTGACATTAACGAAGAAATGAAGGTTGCTGCATCACATGCTATTGCATCTTTGGTAAGCGACGATGAGCTTGCTGCAGATTATATCCTTCCAAAAGCTTTTGATTCACGAATTGGAAAGACTGTTTCAGCAGCCGTTTCAGAAGCCGCAAGAAAAAGCGGAGTTGCTCGAATTTAATTGGAATTACAAAAA
>JAZNGL010000128.1:0-16431 GCA_045576435.1 Clostridia bacterium | reverse complement strand
TATTGTGGAGAAAATAAATATGAAGAAAATTGCAAAGTTTGAAAAAGTTAGCATTAATCAATTCAAGGCTGCGTGGGTTGATACCTTTGAGACAGAAAATGGAATGCAAGAGGCATACGAAAACATTAAGCTGCCGAGACGAGCAACAACGGGCTCGGCTGGATATGATTTTTTCACTACAACAGAAATAAACCTGAGCCCTGGTGAAACAATTAAAATTCCAACAGGAGTCCGTGTTAAGATTGATGAGGGATGGGTTCTTAAAATTTATCCGCGAAGTGGGCTTGGCTTTAAATTTCGCTTACAACTGAATAATACAGTTGGAATTATAGACAGTGATTATTATTTTTCCGATAATGAGGGACACATTTTCATTAAAATAACCAATGATTCTAACGAAGGAAAAAGCGTTAAATTAAATATGGGCGATGGCTTTGCTCAAGGAATATTTATTGAATATGGTATAACTATAGATGATGATGCAACCGAAATCCGAAATGGAGGATTTGGAAGCACAAGCAAATAATAAAAAAAGATGAAGCAAAGCTTTGCTTCATCTTTTTGTTTTAAAAGTTAAATAATGGAGTTGATAAATATCTCTCTCCGGAATCAGGGAGTAAAACAACAATCATTTTATCTTTATTTTCAGGTCGTTCGGCAAGCTTTTGTGCTGCAAAAAGTGCAGCGCCCGACGAAATACCCACAAGCAAACCTTCAGTAGATGCAAGAGTTCTGCTGCTTTCATAAGCTTCATCCGTTTTAGCAACAATAATCTCATCATAAATGTCAGTATTTAATGTTTTGGGGATGAATCCTGCCCCAATACCCTGTATGCCGTGGGAACCTGATTTGCCGCTTGATAAAACAGGAGAATCAAATGGCTCAACAGCCACAACATTGATGTTTGGGTTTTTTGATTTAAGAAAAGCTCCGGTTCCGGAAAGTGTACCGCCGGTACCAACACCTGCAACAAAAATATCGATGCGACCGTCAGTATCCTCCCAAATTTCAGGTCCGGTGGTTAGTCTGTGCGCTTCCGGGTTTGCCATATTTATAAATTGACCGGGAATAAAGCTGTTTGGCATTTCTTTTGCTAAAGCTTCTGCTTTAGCAATTGCGCCCTGCATACCTTTTGAACCTTCTGTGAGAACAATTTCTGCGCCATATGCCTTGAGCAACATTCTGCGCTCCATGCTCATTGTATCGGGCATTGTCAGAATAACACGATATCCACGAGAAATTGCAACTGCTGCAAGACCAATTCCTGTGTTTCCGCTTGTTGGTTCAATGATTACGGAACCCTTAGCGAGTCTCCCCTCTTGTTCAGCTTTTTCTATCATAGCTTTTGCAACCCTGTCTTTAACGCTACCCGCGGGGTTAAAACTTTCGAGTTTTGCAACTATTCTTGCGTTCAGATTATGAACTTTTGAAAAATTTTTAAGTTCAACAAGTGGTGTTTTGCCGATTAACTCTGAAAAATTATTGTATATTTTCATATTTTTACCCCATTTATATTAAAGGCAAACTTTACGTTTGCCTTTTTAATATTAAATTTAAGCATTTTTCATTGCAATTGCGGCTTTTGCTTTTTCAACAATTGTTTTTGTATCGAGTCCATACATTTCCAAAAGTTTTGCAGGTACACCTGAACGACCAAACACATCCTGAGTTCCTACTCTTAGTACAGGAACAGGATAGTTTTCTGCAACAACCTCTGCAACTGCTGAACCAAGTCCGCCAATTACATTGTGCTCTTCTGCAGTTACAATAGCGCCGGTTTCTTTTGCAGCTTTTGTGATGATTTCTGCATCAATCGGCTTTATTGTATGTATGTTGATAACTCTTGCTGATATTCCCATTTCTGCAAGAATTGTTTGTGCTTCAAGTGCATAAGGAACCATGAGTCCTGTTGCAATAAGAGAAACATCGCTTCCGTCCTTGAGTTGAACGCCCTTGCCAAGTTCGAATTTATAATCTTCACCGAAGATTGTTGGAACAGCAAGTCTTCCAAAGCGGAGATACATCGGACCATTGTGGTCTATTGCTGCTTTAACAGCCAAACGTGCTTCTGCGGCATCTGCCGGATTAACAATAGTCATGCCGGGAATTGTTCTCATAATGCCAATATCCTCTAAACATTGGTGTGTTGCACCGTCTTCACCAACCGAAATGCCTGCATGAGTTGCACCGATTTTAACGTTAAGGTGTGGATATCCAATGCCATTTCTAACCTGTTCAAAAGCACGGCCTGCAGCAAACATTGCAAACGAACTTGCAAAAACGATTTTTCCGCAGGTTGAAAGGCCTGCAGCAACAGACATCATGTTGCCCTCTGCAATTCCTGTGTTTATGAAACGTTCCGGATATAATTTTTTAAAGTTATCTGTTTTTGTTGATTTTGAAAGGTCAGCATCCATAACAACAACTCGAGTGTCGTTTCCGAATTCTGCTAAAGCTGCACCGTATGCTTCTCTTGTTGCTTTCTTTTCACCAATAGTATACATTACATTTCACCTCTCACATTATTAATATATTCATCAAGTTCTGCAATAGCAGTCGCATATTGTTCGTCATTTGGTGCTGAACCATGCCAGGAAGCCTCATTTTCCATAAAAGAAACACCTTTTCCCTTGATGCTGTTTGCAATAATCATGGTTGGCTTGCCTTTTACAGTTTTTGCTTCATTGATTGCTTTTTCAATTTCTTCAAAATTATGTGCATCAATGCAAATTACATTCCAATTGAATGCCTTGAATTTTTCATCAAATGGTGTTGGATTCATAACCTTGGTTATATCACCGTCAATTTGTAATCCGTTAAAGTCTAAAAATGCAGTTAAGTTATCAAGCTTATAATGAGCAGCAAACATAGCAGCTTCCCAAACCTGACCTTCTTCACATTCACCATCACCTAAAATGGCATAAACACGATAATTTTTGTTATCTAGTTTTGCAGCAAGAGCCATTCCGCAAGCAGCGCTTATGCCCTGACCAAGCGAACCGGTTGACATATCAACACCAGATACACCTTTCATATCGGGATGACCTTGTAAATATCCCTCAGCACTTCTGAATGTTTTGATATCCTCTTTTGGGATAAATCCATTCTCTGCCAATGTTGCATAAAGGACAGGGGATGCATGACCTTTAGAAAGGACAAATCTATCTCTGTCACAAGCCTTGGGGTTTTTTGGATCAACATTCATTTCTTCAGAATAAAGATATGCTAAAATATCAGCAATTGATAAAGACCCCCCCGGATGACCAGATTTTGAACTATGTACGGCTTCAAGAGACATTTTTCTGATGTTTGCCGCTGACAATTTCAATGCATTAATTTTTTCTTTGTTCATTTGCGTACCTCCGCTTTATTATATTTTTTTAAAACCATTACCTAAAACCTCACGGGCATCTGCCACAATAACAAAAGCTGTGGCATCCACCTGCTTGATAATTTTTTTAAGTTTTTCAATTTCGTATTTTTTAACAACACACATAAGAGCAGTTTTATTAACGCCGGTATATAATGAAGACGCGCTGAGAGCGGTTGTTCCACGAAACATACGTGATGAAATCTCATCTGTGATTTCCTTAGACTTGTCCGATATAACATAAACAAGCTTTGCAAAATCCACACCTTCAACAATTGCATCAACCACAAGAGAACTAACATAAAGAGCAGCTGCTGAATAAAGCGTAACTTCCCAACGATTATAGATAGTTCCTGCAAGGACGACGATGATTGCATCTATAAATAAAATGAATTTTCCAACAGAAAATCTTGGAAAGTGTTTCTTCAGAACATACGCAATGATTTCAGTTCCACCGGTTGTTGTTCCACTTCGAATTACTATTCCTACCCCAAGTCCAAGCAAAACGCCGCCATAAACTGCGGATAAAATCAAATCCTTGGTCACAGGCTTGATAAAAGATAAAATATCTGTTGATATTGATAAAACCAACATTCCAAAGATAGATAATATCAAAAACTTATAATCAAAATAGCGAAGAGCTAGGATGAAAATAGGTAAGTTAAGCAACAAAATCATAACACCTACGGGTATCCCGAACAAATGGTTAATTATTATAGAAAGTCCACTTATTCCACCCGGAGCAATATCTGCAGGAATTAAAAACAAATCCAAAGAAAGAGCAATAATTCCCGCACCTATAAAGGTTGTAAAACAACGTTTAATTTCAAAAAACATTCTGCAAAATCCTTTCCCAATTTAGTATGTATGAATTTTGCAGAAAAGTTTGATGCCTATTCTACGAGCAACTTGAGCAATTGAGTTATTCTCTCGCTCTTGCCCTCTAAGTAAAGATAACCAATCAAAGCCTCAATTCCTGTTGCGGATTTATAGTCGCGTAAATCTGCATTTTTGGGAGGATGGGAATTTGTATTCCGACCGCGTTTATATATTGCAGATTCTTCTTTGGTTAGCATCCCTTCGATTTTTTGATAAAGGTCTGACTGAGCTTTTGCTTTAACAAAATCTATTGCCGATTTATGCAGTTGCTTCACAGGAAGATTAGAGTCCTTTATAAGATATGTCCTCACAAAAAGCTCATAAACACAATCCCCTAAATAAGCAAGAACCAGAGAAGAGTATTGGGAGGGCTTAACTGAATTACCGACATTAAATTCTTTAATAAATTCATCAAGCATAATGAAACATCTCCCGTTTACGCTTTTGTAATCTGTTGACCTTGAGGAGTATCTTTAACTATTATGCCCATTTCTTTCAATTTATCACGGATCTCATCAGATTTTGCCCAATTTTTTGCTTCACGTGCAAGCTTTCTTTCCTCTAAAAGAGCGTCAACTTCGTGGTTTGCGACGTCGCTGTTGTTTTTTTGTAAAAGACCAAGAATTCCGCCGAGTTCACGAATTGTATTGATTGTATATTCGATAGTTTTTTTAGAAAAATTACTTTGTGCAGTGATTGCTTTGTTTGATTCAGAAACAATTTCAAATATTGCAGAAATTGCATCTGCGGTGTTTAAATCGTCATCCATCGCATCGAGATATTTCTTTTTTAGATTATCTATTGTTTCTAGAAAGGCTTTTTCGATATCGCTTATATTTTCGTTTTCAATGGAATTTTCTAAAGCAAACTCCATATCAGAAAGACAATTATAAATTCTGTCAAGAGCGGATTTAGATGATTCCATAAGAGCTTTGCTGAAGTTTATCGGACTTCTGTAGTGAGCTGAGAGCATGAAGAAACGAATGACTTCATAATCAAACTCTTCGGCGATTTCTCTCACTGTGAAAAAGTTGCCGAGAGATTTTGACATTTTTCTGTTATCAATATTTATATAACCGTTGTGCATCCAATAATTTGCAAAGGTTACGCCGTGAGCACATTCGCTCTGAGCAATTTCGTTTTCATGATGTGGAAAAATCAAATCTTGACCACCGCTGTGAATATCAATTGTTTTTGCCAAAAACTTGGTTGCCATGGCGCTACATTCAATATGCCAACCCGGACGTCCCATACCCCATGGGCTCTCCCATGCAGGCTCTCCCGGTTTTTGCTTTTTCCAAAGAGCAAAATCCATAGGGTCACGCTTTGCTTCATTGATGTCAATTCTTGCGCCACTTTCTAAATCTTCAAGCGGTTGATGAGAAAGCTTACCATATTCATTGAATTTTTTTGCTGCAAAATAAACATCACCATCGACATTATATGCATATCCCTTTTTTTCGAGTTCAGATACAATATCAATAATTGCATCAATGTTATCAGTTGCTCTTGGATGAAAGGTTGCTCTTTTTATTCCAAGTCCATCAGCATCTTTGAAATATTCTTCAATATATTTGTCAGCAAGCTCGCGAACTGTTATGCCGAGCTCGTTTGCTTTGTTTATCATTTTATCGTCAATATCCGTAAAGTTCTGAACAAAATACACAGTGTTCCCGCAGTATTCCAGATATCTGCGAAGTGTATCAAAAATTATGAAAGGTCTTGCGTTCCCTATGTGAAAAAAGTTATATACTGTTGGTCCGCAAGAATACATTCTGACAACGCCTTTCTCTGCAGGAACAAACTCTTCTTTTTTTCTGTTTAACGTATTAAATACTTTCATTTTTTAGTCCTCTTTCTTTGAATTTATGTCTGTTTCAGAAATTTTACGCAATTCTGCATTAAGGCGGTCAACCTCAATCCTGAGTTTGCAAAGCTCTGTTGAAACAGGGTCAGGAATGTGAATTTGGTCGAGATCGATTTTTGCACTTGCAACCTTAACATTATTGCGTTTGACAATATGTGCGGGAACACCAACGCAGGTGCTGTTTGGCGGTATTTCATTCAGGACAACGGCGTTTGATGCAATCTTGCTGTTATCTCCAACTGTGAAAGGACCTAAAACCTTTGCCCCGCAACCGATGGTTACATTATTTCCTATGGTTGGATGACGCTTTCCTTTATCTTTTCCGGTTCCGCCAAGTGTAACGCCTTGATAAATTGTGCAATTATCCCCAATAACAGTTGTTTCTCCAATTACAACTCCCATGCCATGGTCAATAAATAAGTTTTTGCCAATTTGGGCGGCAGGATGTATTTCAATTCCGGTCTTTCTTCTTGCGGTTTTAGAAATTAAATCTGCAATAAAATAATGTCCGTTCTTATATAAACTATGTGCAATACGGTAACTCAGAATTGCCTTAACTCCGGGATACAAGAAAAGAACCTGAGCGCGACTTCTTGCGGCAGGGTCCCTCTCAAAAACAAGATTAATTTCTTCATTTAAACGTTTGAAAATACCCATGTTTGAAAATCCTTTTAAAATTAAATATGTAAAAACTAATCCTTTTTAATCAGTTTTGCAAGCTCATTCATAAAAGAGTTAATATCTTTAAACTGTCTGTAAACAGAGGCAAATCTGACATATGCAATATCATCAAGCTTTTGCAGCCTTTCCATTACCATTTCGCCGATTTTTTCTGTTGTGACTTCTCTTTCAAGCATGTTATAGAGCTTGGATTCAATGTCATCAATCAAGCTTTCAATATCGCTTAATGTAACGGGACGCTTTTCACATGCGCGCAAAATTCCGTTAAGAACCTTTTCGCGGTTAAAGCTTTCTCTTAACCCGTCTTTCTTTATTACTATAATTGGAATTGTCTCAATTTTTTCATATGTAGTAAATCTTTTACCACACTCCAAACATTCTCTACGTCTGCGAATTGTTGTTCCTTCTTCTGTTGAACGTGAATCTATTACCTTGCTCTCTAAGTGACCGCAAAACAAACAACGCATATATTTTGACACCCCCATCAAAACTTTCAACAGATGCGAAAAAAGGCATTCCTCTCGCATCATAAAATATATTACTAATCATATCATAGAATTTACCTTTTGTCAAACTGCATTTGACTTTTTGAGACTAAAAAATTAAATCTTTTTTCTAAAATTTTACGATCGCTTTTTGCCCCGAGATAATATGAAAGCTCAATAATATCTATTGCCAAATCATCATTAATTGAAATGGCATACTTGCTGAATCGCGGAAAGTTTTTTTTGACAATATTCTGAGTTTGTTCTTTTGTTGAAATTTCAATATTATCGGTTAGAATTCCAACGAGAATTTTATTTTTTTTGTTCAAAACGGCGACCTCTTTAACTCCGTTAAGTGTTGCAATTTCGCGTACAACATATAAGTTTTTCATATTATTTGAACGTTCGTTATCTCTGATGTTATCTGAGAGGGAAATATTTTTAATTTGAATACTTGAAATAAAAAACATAACAATAATAAATATAACTGTTAATAGAAAAATCTTTTTTTTATAAATCTTCATTTTAATTATGCTCCGCATTTTTTTGTGTATCACTAGTATTTGCAAACAAAATAAAAATAAACACAAAGCTAAAAATATAGATGAATATTTTTTGATTTAAAATGATAAAATATAATTGAACAGATTAACAATATTAAAAAAGGAGTAAACAGATATGAATGTTATAGCGTTAATTCTTGTGATAATAGGCGCAATAAATTGGGGAAGCATTGGTCTTTTCGGCGTTGATATTGTTGCCTCACTCTTTGGCGGACAAATGTCGGTTATAAGCAGAGTGATTTTCACTGTTGTGGGTCTTGCCGGCCTGTGGTGCGTTTCTTTCTTTTTCAAGGATTCGCCAATTGTTGACCGCATGGAGTAAAAAATTTATAGTATTAATAATTAAGATAAACCCGTCAAAAATTGACGGGTTTATCTTTGGCTATGATATTATTTTAAAATTTCTGATGCAGAGTTTGAGGGTGTTCTTATATATCTTTTCATCATATATAAACATTCGGGATCGCGAGAGATGTGATTCATTCCGCTTTCGCAAGAAAGAGATGCTTTAAAACCCATCTCTTTTATAATATCAAAAGAGTCGTTGCTCACACTTCCAAATGGATATGTATATGTATTTGGAACATAGCCTGTTTGCGTTTTAAATTGCTCCTGAAGCTTTCCCAGATCTTCCTTTAAAACCTTTTTATATTCGCTTAAACTTTCGCCACGCTTCTTTTTGCTTCCGTTTCGGCCGTGGTCGGTGGAGTGAAGATTATATGAATGATTTTGCATTTCAACATAGCCCGATTCAATCATCTTGTTCACATTATCCCATGTAACGTGAGAATAAGAGGGATTTTCATCAGGAGAATCACTATACATATCCGTATAATATCCTATGATTGAAAGAACTGCTTTGCAATTATATTTTTGAAGCAAAGGGAAGACATAAGAAAAATTGTTAAAATATCCATCGTCAAACGTCAGGACAACGGGCTTTTCAGGAAGAGATTTTCCGTCATATACGTAGTCTATCAAATCCTTCATAACAATGGTTGAATATCCGTTTTCTGTTAAAAATTTTAAATCCTGTTCAAAACCCGTTTCTGAAATTATATATTTACCACTTCGGTTTGAGCTTCTGAAAACATTGTGATACATCAATATCGGCACATCTATTTTTTCGTTATTATGATTGTGAAGAAGAGCGGAGTTTTGTTGTTCGTTAATGCCTGAAGCAGTTTCGGGAGAAGTTTCTGAAACCGATTCAACAGCGTTTTCTGTTTCATACATCCGAATAATCCCAACACTACTTAAGGTTATAACAAAAACGGCAAAATAACAGATTATGGTTCTCATTTTTATAACATACATATTCAAAATCCTTCCTAAATAAGTTTAAGATTATTCCATGTTTTCGACTGAATTTTCAAAGAAATCATATCTGCGCCGATATTCATTTGTTAATTCATCTTTAACAACAGTTGAACGATTTTTTTCAAGAAATTGAGTTATTTCATAGCAATCAATCCAAATTTCATTATTGCCCTCTTTTTGCGACTCGTCAAAAATTAATTGAATACCCATATGAAGATGCGGAGTATCAATATTGTTGACATTTTCTTTGCTGCTGTAACCTGTCATGCCAAGATAACCTATCACATCACCTGCTTTCACTACCTGACCTTGTGCTAAATCTATAGGATATGGGTGATTTTTTCTAAGATGTGCATAGTAATAATATCGTTTTTTATCAAAACTTCGAATGCCAACTCTCCAACCGCCATATTGATTCCAACCAAGTGCTTCAACTATGCCGCTTTCGATTGCAACAATAGGTGTTCCGACATTTCCCATTATATCGTGCCCAAGATGTTTTCTTTGATATCCATATGAACGACTTGTACCAAAATCATCATAATGAGAATAGCTATATCCTTTTGCAATTGGTAAAAAAACTTTCAGACCATATTTTTCTGTCCAAATTGGCTCACCGCCTTCTTCGCTTGAAACCTGAACTTTATATTTGCCGAGATATTCGCCAAGTATGGCATTATATGCCTCGCGATAGTATGAAAAATACTTCATATCCTTGGTTATATCCTCAATTTTTTCGCCATCGCTAAGTCTTTGGGCAAGAGCTTTTAAATCTTTTTCATGGAATAATGAAAAGTCTCCGCCATATTTAACTGCAAGAACAGAGAGCATGTCAATCCAATTAAGATGGACAGGCTTTTCAATGCTTTCGACATCAAGCTTCATTGCTTTTTGCATGGCGGCGGCGCTCACATTAAAATCCACCCATTTTATGAACTCCTTTTTTGCTTTAACATTACCCGATGCACCAACATTTACATTTTGCTGGGTTGTGCTTGTTGAGTTGTTTGAAAAGATGCTGAAACCAACACCTGTAAAGGTTATTATGATAAAGAGAATTATTAAAAAAATACGATTTATTTTAAATGAAATGAAAATGTTATGCACCTCCTTAGAAACACATTACATCTTAAATATATGGCAGAAATATTTAAAATATGAACGTCTAAGAATATCATTGACAAAAAAAGAGAGATTTGATATAATAAGCGCATAGTTGATGGAAGGGTGCGCCTGACCAAAGACGAAGAAATTTGGCTAAGGATGAGGGATGTTCCCAAATCTCAGGCAAAGCGATTGTTTTTTCCTTTGCCAACGGCAAAGGATTTTTAATTTAGGGAGAATTTTATGGAAACAAGAATTGCAATAATTGGAATTATCGTTAACAATGTTGATTCGGCAGAAAAAATCAATATGATTTTGCATCAATATAATCAATATGTTGTTGGACGCATGGGCATTCCCTATCGCGAGCGTAAGCTTTCTGTGATAAGTGTTATTGTTGATGCACCTGAAGATGTTATTGGCGCTATCTCAGGCAAGCTTGGGATGATACCAGATGTTACGGTTAAGACAATTTATTCGAAGGTGTGATTATGACAAATCAAGAACTCATTTTAAAACTTGAGACTAATAATATACTTTCACACACGGAGTTTCTTCAGCTTCTTTCCTCATATACAAAAGAAGATTTAGCTTATGCACAGGAACGGGCAAGAGAAATCTCGAAAAAGTATTTTGGGAACAAAATATATATCCGCGGACTTATCGAATTCACAAATATATGCAAAAGGGATTGTTTTTATTGCGGACTCAGGTGCAGCAACAAGAACGCTTCAAGATATCGTCTTTCGGTGGATGAAATTTTAAGTTGTTGTGAGCAAGGCTATTTTTTAGGTTTTCGCACGTTTGTTCTGCAAGGAGGAGAAGACCCGTATTTTACAGATGAGAAAATGTGTGAAATCATCCGTAAAATAAAGGAAAACTATCCTGATTGTGTTGTTACACTATCTATTGGTGAAAAGAATAAGAGCTCATATCAATGCTATTTTGATGCGGGTGCTGAGAGATATTTGCTCCGTCACGAAACCGCAAACGAAGAGCATTATTCAAAACTTCATCCAAGGGATGCGTCGCTTGAAAACAGAAAAAGGTGTCTTTATAATTTAAAAGAAATCGGTTTTCAGACAGGTTGCGGATTTATGGTTGGTTCACCGCATCAAACGTTTGATACAATTGCAGAGGATTTGTTATTTATTTATGACTTACAGCCGCATATGGTTGGCATTGGCCCATTTATTCCACATAAGGACACGCCTTTTGGAAATGAAACTGCAGGAAGTCTTGAGATGACGATATTTTTATTGGCGCTCATCCGAATAATGCTGAAAAGTGTGTTGCTTCCCGCAACAACAGCTCTTGGAACAATTCATCAAAGTGGTCGCGAAATGGGAATTCTTTCAGGTGCAAATGTTATTATGCCAAACCTTTCGCCGATTTCTGTACGGGAAAAATATATGCTTTATAATAACAAAGCATGCACAGGCAGTGAGGCGGCAGAAAGCCTAAGTCAGCTTAAAGAAGATATGAGAAAAATCGGCTATGAAATAGCTGTTTCAAAAGGGAATCATCCGAAATAAAAAATTAAGGAGAATAGTTATGGCAGTATATAATCCAAAATCATCAGTTGCAGAGGAATTTATCAATAACGAGGAAATTCTTGAAACAATTGAATATGCAAAAGAAAACAAGTCAAATAGAGAACTTATTTTTTCACTAATTGAACGTGCAAAAGACTGCAAAGGGCTCACCCACAGAGAAGCTGCAGTGCTTTTGGAATGTGATATTCCTGAGGCAAATGAAGCTATCAAAGAGCTTGCAATATCTATAAAGGAAAAACTTTATGGTAACAGAATTGTTATGTTTGCACCTCTTTATCTGTCAAATTATTGTGTGAATGGGTGCACATATTGCCCATATCATATTAAAAACAAGCATATTGCACGTAAAAAACTCACTCAAGAGGAAATTAAAAAAGAGGTTATTGCACTTCAGGATATGGGACATAAACGTTTGGCAATTGAATCAGGTGAAGATCCTGTTAATAACCCGATTGAATATATTTTAGAGAGCATAAAAACAATTTATAGCATTAAACATAAAAATGGTGCAATTCGACGTGTAAATGTGAATATTGCGGCAACAACTGTTGAAAACTATAAGAAATTAAAAGATGCGGGAATAGGAACATATATTTTGTTCCAGGAGACCTATAACAAAGAGAATTATGAAATGCTTCATCCAACAGGACCAAAACATGACTATGCATATCACACCGAGGCTATGGACAGAGCTATGGACGGTGGCATTGATGATGTTGGTATAGGTGTTTTATTTGGTCTTGAGATGTATCGTTATGATTTTGTCGGACTTTTAATGCATGCGGAACATCTTGAGGCGGCAAAGGGAGTGGGACCGCATACTATAAGTGTTCCAAGAATTTGCCCTGCTGACGATATTAAAAAGGAAGATTTCACAAACGCCATTTCAGACGATATTTTTGAAAAGATTGTTGCAATAATCCGTATTGCAGTGCCATATACGGGAATGATTATTTCAACACGTGAATCAAAAGCGTCACGTGAGCGCGTTTTAAAGCTTGGTGTTTCGCAAATTAGTGGAGGATCGCGAACAAGTGTTGGCGGATATGATGAACCTGAACCTGAGGAAGAGAATTCGGCACAGTTTGATATAAGTGACAACAGAAAGCTTGACGAGGTTGTTAATTGGCTGCTTGAACTAGGATATATCCCAAGCTTTTGCACTGCTTGTTATCGTGAGGGTAGAACAGGTGACCGTTTTATGTCGCTTATTAAATCGGGACAGATTGCTAATTGTTGTCAACCAAATGCACTTCTCACACTCAAGGAGTATCTGATGGATTATGCATCGGATGAAACCTTTAAAAATGGCATTAAGGTGATTGAAAAAGAGGTTGAAAAAATACCGAACGAAAAGGCTTGTGAAACTGCAAAAAAATATATAAAAGAGATAGAAAATGGAAAAAGAGATTTCCGTTTCTGAGAAAGGAGAAAAAGAAAATGGTAAAGCATGTTATTATATGGAGCTTTAAAGAGGAATTGACGAAGGAAGAAAGAAAAAGTGCAAAAATAAAAATCAAGGCAGGGCTTGAGGGCTTAATTGAAAAAATTGATGGTTTGGTTGAGATACATGTGGAAACAGAACCACTTGAATCTTCAAGCGGCGATTTAATGCTAGATAGCTTGTTTGTTGATGAGGATGCCTTAAAGGGATATCAAGAAAATCCTGACCATATTGCTGTTGCAACCTATGTTCGCTCGGTTATGGGAGAACGCAAGTGCTTTGATTTTGAGGTTTAAGAAGTTGAGGATTTATTTATGAAAAACTTATAAATATAAAATGAAAAATTTATATACCGAAAATGAAATACCCCCCGTTATATGAACTGCACAAACTGGTGCAGTTCATATAACGGGGGGTATTTATTATTTAATTGGACATTAGATAACTTCGATGCCCAGTATGTTACATAAGTTTTTAATTTTTTCAGTTTGGTCACCATACGAAATGATATAATGTTGGCACATTACTTTTTGAGCAAAGTCTTCAACATCCTCAAGCTTGATTTCCAATCCCGGAAGTTGAGGAGCTGGTTGAGTCCAGCCTGCTTCTTCCCATTTTCTTGGTGTAATGCCTTCGCCCTTAACCATATGCATATAGTATTTATCTCCGCAAGAGGTTAAACGACACATTGTAAGTTCGCCTGTTTTAACCTTAGAAACGTTCAGAATGCCTTCTGAAAGCTCACCAAATGCAGCAGGCATAACCTGAACACCGCCATCTGCAACCTCTGCCGGAACATAGTCAGGAACACCTGCTAAAACGCGGTCTTCCATGAATTCATAAAATTCAAGGTAAAAAGCACATTGTCCGGTGAGATATTTTACAATAAGCTGAGTAACGCTACCTAATGAATCATTTTCAGGGACAGTGCAAACTCCTTCGCAATCTGCCAAAAGCATGAAAATTGGTGCAGGCGGGAAGCCTAGTAGCTTCTTCATGCCATCAACGTCTTTTAATGAAACAGCTTCATATCCGCGTTCATCAATCAAGCTCTTGAGCGCAAGATAATATCCGGCTGCCATTTGCAAGCCCTCGGGTTTTGCTTCTTTTAAGAAGTTCCATTTGCTGATTGCGTTATCAATCACTGCTTGTTTTTCGCTGTCTGTTATTTTGAGATAGCGTTGATAAATTTCAAGCATCTCAAATGTCTCAATTTCTGTGCCAACAACTCGCTTAAGAGATGCACCATCAAACAAAGTCCCATATAGGTTCATATCGCGATAACCCATGTGACCAATTTTAACACTGCGGAGTTTTTTTGCAGCAGAAGCAGCAATAACATAGTCTGCAACCTTTTTAGAATTTGTTTTTTGACCAATAATGTCGTAAATATATGTAAAACGATATCCTAAATCAAAGAAAGTTTTACGCAGAGCGGTTGTTCCTGCCTGGTCTGCAGTTGTTACCAAACGGTCGCCCTCCATCCAACCACATAAGCCCCATAAAACCATTGGGAGGTGGCGGAATTGTTCTGCAACCTTAACAACGGCATGAGTTGGAATCCAACCTGCGATACAAAGAACAAGAGCGTCAAAATCCTGACCTTTTAAGGTTGAAATAGCTTTATTAACATCTTTTTCTTCGTAGTCGTCTGTTATTGGAAAAACAGAAATTAAATCAAGTCCTTCGTCTTTAAGTGCCTTTTCTGCGTTTTCACATTTTCTAATAATTAAATCAATTGGAGTGTTTACTTCACCAAATCCTACAAATGCAATTTTTGACATATTAAAATTCCTTTCTTAATCGTGCTTAAACATATTATTAATATCGGTAAGAGTTTCTCTAACAAGCTGTTCGCCACCAACATGCCCAATATTTCCGCTTGAAATAAATGCACTATAGTGACCACCTTTTTCAGCTTTTTCTGTTGGCAAATATCCACCAACGCCACAAGCGAGTTGTATAATGAATGTTTGCTCAGCTAAGCTTCTTGCTTTAATTTGATTACCATAGTCAAGGAATAACTCAAACGGATTAGTTGCAATAGCAATGCTTCCCAAACGGATAACATGCACCTCGGTGTCAACAATATCCATCACATTCTGCAATTCTATTCGACGCAAAATTCCCAAGTGCACCTGCAAGTTAGCAGCATCGTTAAAGTCAACGGTGTTTCCGGGCTTATTCGTTAAATAATCACGGATTTCTTTTCTTGCCAACTTTTCTTCAGCTAAGGTTGCACGTCTTAATGGAAGCTGCATGTTATGCACATGATGTTCAAAGGTAACATCAGATTGTGCCTCATCCAGTCCTTCGTTATAAACCTCAATAACCTCGTTAGCAACACGCTTACCTGCTTTTCTCATGCCTGCCAAATCAAACATTGAAGGGTCTGCTTTGCGCTTAGGAGGATTATTACGCTTTAGGTTCGGATCATTAACATCGCTCTCAGGTTCAACCCAACGCACCAAATCAACGGGACACTGGTCGCCTGCCGCAGAACAAAGCGGAAGAACGAACAAATCTTCTCCAAAATGTTTGCGAAGAAGCATTTTGGTTTCGCCCCAGAAATCAGGTGAAACAAAAAGTCTGTGTTGAACACATTGAGCGGGGCATGCAAGGTTTATAACAACACCGGTTAATTTGTTTTTTGAATCAAAAACATATAAAAGCTCAACGCCCGAATCATTTCCGCCTTCAAGAGCATCAAAAACCGCACAATTTGTATCGCCCCACATCTGAGCTGAACCATCACTATAGCTGACTCTGCGGCACATTCCAACAACTGCTCTGCCGAAAGCGTTTGAGAATGAACCTTCTGAACGATTTTTCCATGCGTCAAGAATGGCTTTTGTAATCTTTAATGAAATTTCTTCCAGAAGCTCATCATCATTCATAACGATACTCTTTTTGGTCTCATCAACGCTTTCTACATATTTTTTATCAGGCGGCAATTCGGATTCAAGAAGAGTGCGGAAAGAAGATGGTTTTCCTTTACTTCTTCTGGTTTCACCTTGCCCTGTGTAACCCGGACCTGTGTGAGGGTGTGTTGCGCTGATAACAACTTTCATTGGGTCTAAGCCTTCGCCGTTATTTGCTAAACGCTCACGCACAACGTCAACAAGCACCTCAGAAACACCAACCAAATCAACACTACACAAA
>JAZNGL010000127.1:0-3100 GCA_045576435.1 Clostridia bacterium | reverse complement strand
TACGATCCGACTTGATATGGCTGTCGGTGACGTCTCTTACGTTGGTGCGTTCGAGATTTATCACCCTCGGGTCACAGCGAAGCTTCCATGCCAGCTGCCCGTAGCCGACGTCCACAGCATACACTTTGGAAGCCCCGCGGCAGAGCATGCAGTCGGTAAAGCCGCCCGTGGAAGCTCCTATATCCGCACAGAGAAAGCCCTCGAGCTTAAGCCCAAAGCAGTCCATCGCCTTTTCAAGTTTAAGCCCGCCGCGACTCACATAGGCAATGCCTTCTCCACGAACTTCAATTTTCTCTGTTCCTTTGAGCAGCTCTCCCGCTTTCATAGCCTTTTGGTTATCCACATAAACCCTGCCCGACATAATCATCGCCTGTGCCGAAGTGCGGCTCTCTGCCAAACCATTTTCAAAGAGATAAACATCCAAACGCATTTTCGCCATCTAAATCACCATTTTAATTCCATTCTTTCAATATGCTTTCTGCAATTCCTTTTGCATCCAAACCCGCAAGCTCCAACTGTTCAAAACGACTTGCCTGTTTTAACGGCTCATCAGGAAACGCCAGACTAATGATATTTTTTTTATATACTTCCCTCACAATCGCTGAAAGTCCACCAATACAAACATTATCCTCAAGGGTCACAACCATCTTGCACTTCGCGGACATTTCGTTGAATAATTCTACATCAAAAGGTTTTAAAAACCTTGCATTCATAATAGCTACCGAAATTCCTTTTTTCTCAAGAATATTAGTTGCTCCAAGCGCTTCATTAGCTAGAGTCCCGATTGAAACAATCAAAATATCTGTTCCCTCTTTCAAGCAGACACCCTTGCCGTATTCAATCGGTAAATCATCACATATTTCTATGTCGGCTACCTCCTTTGGATATCTGATAGCAACCGGACCTTTGCGTTCATCAACAGCAAAATCAAGCATTTTTTCAAGCTCTTTTCCGCAGCAAGGTGCCATTATTGTCATATTGGGCATGTGTGATAAATACGATAAATCATATATTCCCTGATGTGTTTCTCCATCATTTCCAACAGCACCCGCTCTGTCAATTGCAAAAATCACAGGTAAGTTTTGAATTGCAACATCATGATAAATCTGGTCATAGCCTCGTTGTAAAAAAGTTGAATAAACTGCAAAAATCGGAACATATCCTTGCATCAGCATAGCTGCCGCAAATGTCACAGCATGTTGTTCTGCAATTCCAACATCAAAAAACCGGTCGGGAAACTTTTGTGAAAACTCTTTAAGTTTTGTACCGTCAGGCATTGCAGCCGTTATGCATACAAGCTTTGGATTTTTTTCTGCTATTTCAACTACCTTTTTACCAAATATATCTGAATATGTGCATATCTTTTCTGCTATTGGCTCCCCTGTATCCATATCAAATTTTGAAACGCCGTGAAAAAGTGCCGGATTTTCTTCAGCAGGAACATACCCCTTTCCCTTTTGTGTTTTCACATGAACAATCACAGGCTTACCAATGGTTCTGGAATATTTTATAACTGTAATCAAATCCTTCAAATCATGGCCGTCAACAGGTCCGATATATTCAAGCCCCATGTTTTCAAACAATTTTTTTTGGAGCAAAAGTTTTTTCATAAAGCGCTTGCTTTTTTGTATAAACGCCCGAAATGGTTCACCTATTATTGGTAAATTTTTTAAAAATCGATTCACTATAACTTTTGTATTTATATATTGAGCAGAGCTTTTCATTTTTTCAAGATATTGCGATAATCCACCTACATTTTCAGAAATTGACATTCCATTATCGTTAAGTATAATTATCAAAGGTACATTTCCGTTACCCGCATGATTCAACGCTTCATACGCCATGCCACCCGTAAGCGCACCATCTCCAATAACCGCTACTGCCGCTTTGTCCTCACCCAACATTTTAAACGCCGTCGCAAAGCCAAGAGCTGCTGAGATTGATGTTGAGCTATGTCCCGTATTAAAAGCATCTGTCTCACTTTCATCAACCTTGGGGAAGCCACTCATTCCATCTTTTTGCCTGAATGTCAAGAACTCATCTTTTCTGCCCGTAAGGATTTTATGCGTATAGGCTTGATGTCCAACATCCCAAACAATTTTATCTTTTGAAACATCAAACACCTTATGTAAAGCAAGCGTAAGTTCAACAGTTCCAAGATTCGAGGACAAATGCCCGCCTTGTTTTGAAACATTATTAATAAGAAACTCTCGAATTTCTCCCGCAAGCAATTCGAGTTGTTTTATATTTAATTTTTTTATATCATTTGATTCTTTTATATTTCCGAGGATACTCATTCTCACTATCCCTTCACAATTAACTGTTTTCATGTTTGATTATATCTTATTTAGAGCATTATGTCAACACCCTTAATATGCGGCCAACCTCTCGTAAACATCAATAAAATCATGCTTATTTTGAATCATTGAAGTATATTATTTTTGAAAATGTATTACAATAAGTTTGATTAAAATATTAAAATTTTTCAAAAGGAGGAATTAAAATGCCGGTAGATTTTCAAACGAGCGAAACAAGAATAAACCTGATGCGTGCCTTTGCAGGTGAAAGCCAGGCAAGGAATCGCTATACCATTGCCGCATCTGAAGCAAAAAAACAAAAACTTCATGTTGTTGAGGCTGTATTTAATTTCACGGCAGGTCAAGAAAAAGAACATGCTGAAGTTTTTTATAAACTGCTTTCGGAAGCTGCAGGCCAAAACATCAATATCTCAGGTGGTTATCCTGTCGATATCAGCAACTCTGTTGCTAAGCTCTTAAGGCTAGCTCAACATAATGAGTTCGAAGAATACGACGATGTTTATAAGCATTTTTCAGAAAAAGCAGCAGAAGAGGGTTTCGCCAAAATTTCTGCCATCTTTAAAAACATTGCAAACATCGAAAAAACTCATAGTGAACGTTTTGCAAATCTTGCGCAACTTTTAGAAGAAAATAAACTTTTTGTTTCAGATGTAAGTTGTAGCTGGATGTGTTTGAATTGTGGTTATGTATATGAAGGTACTACGGCTCCCGGGATGTGTCCTGTTTGTGAGCATGACCAAGGATATTTTATCCGACTCTCTCTCGCACCATATACAACATTA
>JAZNGL010000126.1:0-4292 GCA_045576435.1 Clostridia bacterium | reverse complement strand
ATATCCACAGTCCAAGGTTTATCAAAGGTTACATATATTTGAAATCCCAATCTCGCCTTTGTTTGAGTGTCTTCTGCTGAAAGAACAAAACTAGGCAATAAACTTATTATGAATATAAAAAACAATTTACATTTCAGTATAATTATGCTAAAATATAATTGACTAAAAGCAAAAGAGGTAAATTATTATGATTTCTAAGATTATTAACGGAATTATTATTTCAGAAGGAAAACAAATTAAAAACTCCTCAATCTATTTTTCAGAAAACGAAATAATTGCCATCACAGACCGTGAATTGCCGCACGACAAGGTGATTGACGCTAAAGGCAACTTTGTTTCAGCAGGATTTATCGATCTCCATGTTCACGGTGGCGGCGGCTATGACTTTATGGATGGTGGCGTAGAGCCAATTCTGAAAGCGGCTGATTTCCATTTAAAGCACGGAACAACAACAATTTTTCCCACCTCTCTCGCTTGCTCGACCAATGTTTTAAAGCAGTTTCTGAGCAATTTAAGAGTTGCGCGTGAAAAGTTTAACACTATTGAGGGAGCACACCTTGAAGGTCCATATTTTTCAACAAACCAATGTGGAGCACAAAACCTTGACTACATAAAAAGCCCTCCTCCCGATGAATATGAAGACATCATCAATTCCTTTGGGGATGTTATAAGCAGGTGGAGTTTTGCTCCTGAGCATGAAGGCAGTGAGCAGTTTTGCGAATATCTTAAATCTAGCAATATTGTGCCATCAATTGCACATAGTGATGCAGTTTTTGATGACGTTGTTGCAGTTCACGACAAAGGCTGCAAGCTAATAACTCACTTTTATTCATGCATGTCAACAATAACTCGTCATAACGGATATAGAAAGCTTGGAATAATTGAATGCGCCTATCTGTTTGATGATATTTTTGTTGAAGTTATTGCCGATAACTGTCACCTCCCCAAAGATCTGTTGCAGCTCATATTAAAGCAAAAGGGAATTAATCGTATTTGTCTTGTTACAGATGCAATGCGTGCTGCAGGAATGGAAAGCGGAAAGTCATATTTGGGCACAAAGGACGAGGCAACTCCCTGCATCATCGAAGACGGTGTTGCAAAACTAACAGACCGCTCGGCTTTTGCGGGAAGCATTGCAACTGCAGACCGTTTGGTGAGAACAATGTTTAAAATTGTCGGAACCGACATCTGTGATGCCATTGCAATGATTACAAAAACACCTGCCGACATTATGAAGCTTGATAGAAAAGGCGATATCAAGAAAGGCTATGCACCTGACTTTGTTATTTTTGATGAAGATATTCAGATAAAAAATGTAATCAAAAATGGTTTAGAAATTGAACTATAATCGTTTCAAACTGATGAGCTGTGATATTTGTCACAGCTCTTTTTTTGTTAAAATTTCTTTAAATATTTTAATTTTTTGTGCAAATAATAACTCGGGGTGATTTTTTGAAAACATGTTTGAAAAATTTAAAAAAATTCAAAGTTTGTAATAGTGGCGAGCAAGAGCCATGTGGCGTTATAAGGGATGCCTGTATTTTATTTGAAAAAGACCGAATTGCAGCATTTTTGATTGAAAGCATCAGTTTAATACCAACAAACAAAATTATTACCATTGATGATATTGATTTTGCAAAGGATAAAACAATATTTTTAAAAAAAGGTCACCTTTCAAAAAACATCAATTTATATGAAAATTTGCACAAGCTCAACGACATAGAAAACGTTGAAACAACTAAACGCAAAAGAAACCTTTTAAAAGATTTGCATTTTAATTTCGAAACGGGTGAAATAACCGATATTGTTATATCAAAAAATAAGCTTTCCAAAAATACAAAAATACCCATAAATAAAATTTATATAAAGGATAACACTATCTATATAGAATAAAATAACCGTGTGCAATGCCCGCCGCACACGCAAAAATTACGGGCAGAGAGGACTGAATAAAAATGTGTAAATTTGCATTAGGACTAACGCTTGGAACTCTCGTTGGTGCAAGCATGATATTAACAATCAATCCAATAAACAAAAGAACAATGCACAAAGCATGTCACAGAGCAGGAAAAGTTATGAATCGTATGGGACACACTTTAAGGGATTGGACATAAAAACAAACGAGGAACGGTGTTGACCGTTCCTCATTTATTTAGCTTTGCCTGTCTGTGTTTTGCGGAGCATATATACTGATAAACTTTATTTGTTTCATGGAACAAACAAGCATGTTTTTCGTTTCACTTTCTTCAATAACAAGAAAATCTCTGCCAACCTCCCGCAAAACTCCTACCTTTTCAATATTATTTTGTTCGCCGAATAAAAATTCAATTTTCACTTGACTTCCAATCTGACGGCATATATATTCATTCACATTTTTCATGCATAGCGGGTTATATGGCAGTTTGAAGTTCATCATTAAGTTGTTTTCTTGGGGAATTCTCGGCACAGGATATGCCTGCTGATTATTTTGTTGCCACATGAAATCAGGGTTGTTTTTTCTTGGCATAAATCCCATGAGTGGGAACTGTCTTTCATTTCCCTGAGGCATGCTACTTCCTCTTTCTTCCACGCTTTCAACCTCTCTGCTTCTCATTTCTGTTTCCGCATAATCGTTCACACCCGGCATGCTCCTAACAGGGCTATCAGGCATTCCAACCGAAGTTGGATTTGAGCCCGGCGGAATAACAACAATTGGTTGTTCGCTTGGCCACGGCGGATTCAATTTCCCTTTATTTATTCCAAATCTTTTCAAATGCAATCATCCTTTCTATGTAATATTAAACGTTCTACTATTAGCATATGCAAATTTTAAAATTTTGCACCACAATGTATAATTTATAGTTTAATATATCATAATATTAGTGTAATGAACTTCAAAATGAAGTTTGCTTAAATTTTAAAAGGAGTGAAATGAAAATGAATCAAAACAACAAAGAAAACCAAAACAACAATAAGGAAAACCAGAACAACAAGGAAAACAAGAACAATAAAAACAATCAGAACAACAATGAAAATCGTAATGACAGATAATGTGTATCATATTAAAAAAAGGCCATTTCGGTCTTTTTTTAATATACATATATTTATTTCATACTATATTCCGACTTCACATAGGGAAAAATATATTTGAAGGGAGGAATATTATGAATAGTCGGAAACTTTTGCGACTAAGTTTTATTTTTTCGTTAATAATTTCTCTTTCCGCAAACGGCATTGAATTTATGCCTCAAAAAAGCCAACCATCCTCATTGCTTACAGCGGCCTCCGCAACGACCACACAAGAGAAGCTTGTTGTCCCCGGTGGAAAAAGCATCGGGGTTATTTTAAGCACAGATGGCGTGATGGTTGTGAACGTTGCAGAAGTGGAAAACGTTGACGGGAATTTAATTTCACCGGCAAAGGATGCCGAAATTAAAGCGGGTGACCTTATTAAAGCGTTCAACGGAGAAGAAACATCAAATGTCAGTGAGCTATGCACAGCAGTTAATAACTCAAACGGAAAGCCATGTGCAATATCAATCATCCGCGATGAGAATGCCTTAGAATTATTAATTTCGCCTGAATTAGAAAAGGGAACAAACACTTTCAAGATTGGAGCATGGGTTAAAGATGCCGTCTCAGGAATCGGAACTATAACCTATTATGACCCAACTAACAATACCTTTGCAGCACTCGGGCATGGTATATGCGATCCACAGACAAACAGTCTTGTTTCAATTGACGAAGGAAGCATTTTAAGTTCCACAATTGTTTCACTTCAAAAAGGTGAAAAAGGTGCTCCTGGTGAATTAAAAGGCGTTTTTTCCGAAGACCAGAAGATTCTTGGAACCATAACCCAAAACAATATGTGCGGCATATTTGGTAAATCTAAAAGTGAGCTTTCATTTAATAACCCCGCAATACCAATTGCAAAAAAAGAAATGGTCCACAAAGGAAAAGCCCATATTCTTACAAACATCGAGGGCAATATTATTGAACAATTTGATGTTGAAATCACACGAGTGATGCCTCAAAAAAATCCAAGCTCCAAAAGTTTAGTGCTAAAAATAACAGATGACCGATTAATTGAAAAAACAGGTGGGATTATTCAAGGCATGAGTGGTAGCCCGATTATCCAAAATGGTAAACTTGTTGGAGCTGTAACCCACGTTTTCGTGAATGACCCAACACGTGGGTATGGGATATTTATTGAAAACATGTTAGCTGAGGCAGAAAAGGTGAAATAAAAACAAATGCTCACTTATATTTAATATAGGTGAGCATTTTAAATTTGTAAAATACAAAAACTATCC
>JAZNGL010000125.1:0-2036 GCA_045576435.1 Clostridia bacterium | reverse complement strand
TAAAATCAAAACAACAAAGGAGGATTCTTTTATGAAAATGACATTCAGATGGTATGGCGAAAACGACCCCGTTACTCTTGACAAAATCCGTCAAATTCCGGGAATGACAGGTATCGTATCGGCAATTTATGATATTCCTGTTGGTGAAGTTTGGCCTATGGAACGCATTTTAAAATTAAAAAACACTATTGAAGCAGCAGGCCTTGAGCTTTCTGTTATCGAAAGTGTGCCTGTTCACGAAGATATAAAGAGAGGCTGTGGCGACAGAGACAGATACATTGCAAACTATTGCGAAACTCTTCGCAATCTTGCTGCTGCAGGTGTTGACTGTGTTTGCTATAACTTTATGCCTGTTTTTGACTGGACCCGCAGTGACCTTGCGAAGCATCTTGCTGATGGTTCAAATGCTCTTTCTTATGATAACGAAACCGTTTTGAAGATGAACCCACTCTCAGGTGAGCTTTCTTTGCCTGGTTGGGATTCAAGCTATACAAAAGACGGCATGAAGGCTCTCTTAGAGGAATATAGCTCAATCTCAGAAGAAGATTTGTGGAACAACCTCAAATACTTCCTCGACAGAGTTATCAAAACTGCAGAAGAGGTTAAAATCAAGATGGCAATACATCCTGATGACCCGCCTTGGAGCATTTTCGGTTTGCCAAGAATTATAACAAACAAAGCAAATCTCGAAAGATTCTTAAAGCTTTATGACAGCAAATATAACGGTCTCACTCTTTGCAGTGGTTCATTGGGCGCAGATCCTGAAAATGATATTATTGATTTTGTTCATAGTTTTGCAGATAGAATACATTTTGCTCATATCCGCAACATAAAAATCACCGGTGAGAGATGCTTTGAAGAGGCAGCTCACAGAACCGCCGATGGCTCTCTTGACATATTTGGAATCGTTAAGGCATACTATGACGAAGGCTTTGACGGCTATATCCGTCCTGACCACGGTAGAATGATTTGGGGCGAAGAAGGCAGACCAGGTTATGGTCTCTTCGACAGAGCTCTTGGTGCAGTTTACATTAATGGTCTTTGGGAGTCATTAGAAAGGATGAATTCTGCAAAATGAAAATTCCATTTGAAATAGATTTAAAAGGAAAAACTGCAGTTGTCACAGGTGGTGGCGGCATTCTTTGCGGTGGCTTTGCAAAACTCATTGCAAAGGTTGGCGCAAACGTTGCAATTCTTGATTTAAACGAAGCTGCAGCAAAAGCTGTTGCAGACGAAATTAACGCCGACGGTGGAAAGGCTATCGGTATTGCAACCAACGTTTTAGATAAGGCAAGCCTCGAAAACGCTAAAAAGATTGTTAACGATACCTTTGGCAGCATTGATATTCTTCTCAATGGCGCAGGTGGAAACAACCCAAAAGGCACAACAACAAACGACTACTATGCACCTGAGGACGAGACTATTGAAGGCGTTAAAACATTCTTTGACCTCGACCCTGACGGCGTTAGCTTTGTTTTTAACCTTAACTTTTTGGGAACACTTTTACCAACTCAGGTTTTTGCTCATGACCTCATGGGCAAAAAGGATGCAACAATCATTAACATTTCGTCAATGAATGCATTCACACCTCTAACAAGAATCCCTGCATATAGTGGTGCAAAAGCAGCAATTTCAAACTTCACACAGTGGCTTGCAGTTCACTTCTCAAAAGTTGGTATTCGCGTTAATGCAATAGCACCAGGTTTCTTCCTGACAAATCAAAACAGAGCTTTATTAATCGATGAAAATGGTGAATACACAGCTCGTTCAAAAAAGATTTTGTCACAAACTCCAATGGAGAGATTTGGCGACCCAGAAGAACTCAACGGAACACTTTTGTGGTTGCTTTGCCATGATGCGTCAAGCTTTGTTAACGGAACAGTTATTCCTGTTGATGGCGGGTTCTCTGCATATAGCGGAGTTTAATTAACCTTAGTTAAAATCATAACCACTAGTAAACTAGTGGTATGCACTGCCCCTAGAAGGGGCTATTACAGGCTTAACCCCTATAAGGGGCATCGAAGTTTGACACCGCA
>JAZNGL010000124.1:0-58637 GCA_045576435.1 Clostridia bacterium | reverse complement strand
TGTAGCACAAATGATGTTCTCGCATATCCATTATAACAGATATTTTGAATTCTGGCGAGTAGTTTCTGTTTTTTCTTCCTGTTTTACCCATAAAAATATGCACCTCCAAAAGTGTCTAACTTTTGGGGTGCATATCATTTTCACATCAGCGTTTAAATGATTATTTAAGTTTTTCTAAGAGTCGAACGTTTTCTTTTACAATTTCTTTGTCAAGACTGTCGATATATTTGGGAATTGAAGTACTACAGAATTGTTCAACCTCATATCCACCCCAAGGAAGCTGGTCTTCTGTTGGAAGATAGGTGAGAGTATAATTTGACATACCTAAAAGAAGAGTTTCTGCAAATGGCGATTTTTCTCTTAGGTCAAGAGCGATATTACAAAAAGCTTCAAAGGGCATTGGTACAAGCGCCAAATCGTCAAGGGCAATAACAGTCTGGCAAATCTCCTGAGAAGTTTTAAATTTCTCACCATTTTCATACATTGCCTTTAAGGTTTGGAGTGTATGGTATTTGAGCTTTCTTGGACCTCCAAATTCTGCCGGGTTGCCCAATTCTTCTATTCTGCGATCAATTTCATCATAAGGAAGTGGTGCAGATAACGCCAGAGATATGTTTTCACTATGGATTTTCATTTCAGGAGCTTTGAATTCTTTAATTGAGTCAATTGCTTCAATTGCGCCCTTTGCAGCAACAGAACCAACCTCATCGAGGAAGGATTCGTCTGCTCCTGTTAGGCCGTTTGAAAGACGTGGACCGATGTCACCTTCTGCGCCATTGATATATATACAAGGGGCGCCTGTTGCTTCTTCAACCGCATCAACCATAACACATGGCAAATCACGGGTAATGCAAAGATTCTGACCTCTTTCTGTGTGACCGCCACAAACGGTTGCGTGACATGCATAGTGGATTATTGTGCCAATGTATTCGCCATCGGTTGTCTTAAATGAAATGGCACTCATCTTAGGGTCAAACGGACCATCGGGATTCTGACCTAAAATCACCTTGTTGTCCTTTATTTGTCTACGGTTTATTGCGACGTAACATTCAGATTGTCCAAACCCCATTACTGCAGGTTTTAACTGCGAAATAGCCTCTTTTGCAGCACTAACTGTCTGGCTCACAAGGATATTATCTATATATTCGCGGTTTGCGTCACACCATCCGGGAACACTGATCGTTGCCGGACCTGAGTGTGTGTGTGTTGTTGTGAAAATTATATTTTCGGGTTTTAGGCCCGTTTCTTTATTAATCAATGTTTTCAATTTTTCAAACAAATCAAAATAAATGACACTTAAGTCTGCACTAAATAAAAGCAATGTTTCGTTATTTTGCTTTATTGCAGTTGCACCAACATAAAGATCGTCGTGCACGCTTGTTGCAGGACGCTCTTTAGGATAGCCCTGAAGAAGTGTTCCAAGTTTTGGAGTGATAATTTTTTTGGATATTCCAACGTAAAAATCTGACATTTTTCTCATCCTTTCAAAGTTAAAAGATTATCATCTTAAGTATATATACGAACTATATATCTTTCAATCCCAATATTGAGCAAAATATTCTCAAAAATTCTCACGCTATAGGGTTTTCTAAAAGATATGTTATAAAGGGTATTCTAAATCTGTTTCATATATTTTTATATTTGCGAATACTTATATTTTATGGGGTGAGTTTTGTGAAAAAGATAGTATTTTTTCTTATGTTAAGTATAACTCTTGGGGCATTCACAATAAATACACATGCAATATCTGCTCGGAGTGCTGTGCTTATTGATGCTGATTCAGGGAGAGTTCTTTATTCACATAATGCCGAAGAAAAGCGAGGAATGGCAAGCACAACAAAGATAATGACGGCAATAACCGCTCTCGAAAATGCCGACATAAATTCAGTAGCTACGGTCTCAAAAAATGCATATGGAGTTGAAGGTTCATCGATGTATCTGGTGCTTGGCGAAGAACTGACACTCGAAAATTTACTCTATGGTTTGATGTTAGTTTCGGGAAATGATGCTGCAACCGCAATTGCTGAGCACGTTTCGGGTTCTGTTGAAAAATTCTCAGCGCTCATGAATAAAAAAGCTACAGAAATCGGGGTATATAACTCGAATTTCACAAATCCTCATGGGCTTTCGGATGACGAACATTATACAACAGCGCTCGACCTTGCAAAAATTACTGCATATGCTTTGAAAAACCCGAAATTCTCAGAGTTTGTGTCAACGAAAACTAAAAGTATACCATGGAAAGACCATGATTATAACCGAAGACTTGTTAACCACAACAAGTTTTTATCAATGTATGAGGGGTGTATTGGTGTTAAAACGGGCTTCACTAAGACAACAGGAAGATGTCTTGTGACAGCGGTTGAGAAAAATGGCATGAGACTGGTTTGCGTGACACTGAATGCACCTGATGACTGGAATGACCATAGAACGCTATATGACAATGCTTTTTCGAATTATAGCCCTTTTAAAATTAAATCTCAGGACGAAATTATTACAACGACAAAAATTAAGGGTGGGGTATTGGAATATGTTGATTTGGCTTGCCAAAAGGATGAATATGTGCCACTTAAAGCAGGAGAAGAAGCTTTGATTGAAACGAGTTATGAGGTTTTTGAAAATTTGGAGGCACCCGTTAAAAAAGGAGATGTTTTAGGGACTTTGTTTGTTAAAATAAACGGAGAGGCTTGCGGTGAATTTCCGCTTTGCGCAAGCATTGATGTGGAACAAAAAAGAGCAATATTCTTACCGCAATCGGGAAGTTTTAGCCTTTCGTTAAAAAAGATTTTTTATGCATGGGTTAAATGCTTTGATTAAAACAAACTCACAATATATGCAACAAAGCATGACGTTGCCGCAACGGGCAACAATGAAAAGTTTTTATATGCCATTATGAATGCAACAATAAAGCCTGAGATGCTTGAAAGCAAATTTGCACCGCTATAAAAAATATAAGGAATTGTCATTGCTCCTAAAACAGAATAGGGTATGTAATATAAAAAGTCGCGAATGAACTTTGATTTTATCTGGGAGCGGAAAGCAACAAACGGAATCATTCGAACCAGATAGGTTGTGAGTGCCATTGCAACAAGAAGTATCAAAAAGTTTTTAGTCATCATATTCACCATCACTTTCATCTGAAAAATCAGGACATGGTCTTAGTTTTGCCATTATCAAAGATGCCGAAACTGCGCAAATGATAATCGAAAATCCGCTTGAAATATGAGAACTAAGCCAAGGTAGATAATATATAATGCAACTCATAAGAGATGCAATTAAAACTGCCCACATGATGTTTTTGTTTTTCCTTGAGGGCGGAACTATTATTGCAACAAACATTGCATAGATTGCAAGACCGAGAGCGGCACATATTTTGTCGGGCAGGATTGAGCCCGAATAAGCCCCGAGTGCAGTGCCTAAAGTCCAGCCGATTATGGGTAATGTGATTAAACCATACATGTATTGAGGTGTTATGGCATCTTTTTCGGAAATTGCCATTGCAAAAACTTCGTCGGTTATGCCAAAGGCAACCAAAAACCTGTTAATTAAAGAAAATCTATGACTGAGGTGCTGAGTGAGGGCAATTCCCATGAGTGAATAGCGGAGGTTTATTATAAATTGTGACATAATCATTTCAAACACAGTTCCAAATGCTGCAATAATGCCAATACCCGCAACCTGACCTGCAGAGGTGAGGTTTGTGAGGGAAATGATAATCGCCTCAACAGCAGACAAGCCTTTGTCGATAGCGGATATCCCAAACCCAAAGGACACAGAAAGATAGCCGAGAGCTATTGGGAGTCCGCGTTTAAGACCATAAGTATAACGCATGTTTATTTACCACCAATTTTCTGAATTATTTTCGAAAGCTATTCTAACATATATTCATAAAAAAATCAAGATGTTAACGCATGCTGAACCAGTGAATAAAAAAAATAAATTTTACTTGCGTTTATGAGAAATATGATGTATAATATAAAATAGGTTTTATATTGCTATAAATGTCCCGATAAAGAACAAAAAGATGGACAGGAAAGGTTATGGAAATTTTATGAAGAATACAGATAAAACGATGGAGAAAATAGTTTCGCTTTGTAAAGGAAGGGGTTTTGTATATTCGGGTTCTGAAATATATGGCGGGCTTGCAAATACATGGGATTATGGTCCCTTGGGAGTTGAGCTCAAAAATAATGTAAAGCGTGCTTGGTGGAAAAAATTCATTCAGGAGAGTCCATATAATGTTGGCCTTGATGCCGCAATTCTTATGAATCCTGAGGTTTGGGTTGCATCAGGACATGTTGGTGGTTTCTCAGATCCGCTTATGGATTGTAAGGAGTGTAAGTCTCGTTTTAGAGCGGACAAGCTCATTGAAGATGAGGGCGGAGTTTCTGCTGATGGTTGGTCAGATGAAAAGATGATGGAATTCATCAAAGAAAAAGAAATTAAGTGTCCGAACTGTGGCAAGCATAACTTCACAGATATAAGAAAATTCAACCTTATGTTTAAAACTTTCCAAGGTGTTACGGAGGATAGCAAGAATGAAATTTTCTTAAGACCTGAAACCGCACAAGGTATTTTTGTTAATTTCAAGAATGTTCAGAGAACATCAAGAAAGAAAGTGCCTTTTGGAATAGGCCAGGTTGGTAAGTCATTCAGAAATGAAATAACACCGGGTAACTTCACATTCAGAACACGTGAATTTGAGCAGATGGAACTTGAATTTTTCTGTAAGCCGGGAACCGACCTTGAATGGTTTGCATATTGGAAAGATTTTTGTAAAAACTGGCTTCTTTCACTTGGAATTAAGGAAGAAAATATCAAAATGCGTGACCATGAAAAAGAGGAACTTTCACATTATAGTAATGCAACAACTGATATCGAATTCATGTTTCCGTTTGGTTGGGGAGAGCTCTGGGGAATTGCAGACAGAACGGATTTTGACCTCAATCAACACAGCAACCATAGCGGTGAAAAGCTTGAATATAATGATCCTGAAACAAATGAGAAGTATGTGCCTTATTGCGTTGAGCCGTCACTTGGAGCTGACCGTGTGACTCTTGCATTTGTTGTTGAAGCGTATGACGAAGAGGTTATTGATGCTGAGAAGAATGATACACGTGTTGTTCTTCATTTCCATCCTGCACTTGCACCAATTAAAGCTGCGGTTCTTCCGCTTTCAAAGAAACTTTCAGCAGGTGCTCAAGAGGTTTATTCTAAGCTCGCTGCAGAATTCATGTGTGAATATGACGAAGCAGGAAGCATTGGTAAGCGCTATCGTAGACAGGATGAAATCGGAACACCATTCTGCATCACATATGATTTTGATTCCGAGACAGATGCATCTGTTACGGTTCGTCATCGTGATAGCATGGAACAGGAAAGAGTTAAAATTGATGAGCTTGTTGAATATATTTCATCAAGAATAAAGTTTTAAGGAGAGTGCAAATTAGTGCTGTTTTCAGATATAGTTGGCCACGATAAAATTAAAGAGTCTCTCATGCGTATGATATGTGATGCTCGTGTGGGGCATGCCTATATATTTGAAGGCGCTGAGGGTTCAGGAAGACTCACAACTGCACTGTCGTTTGCGCAGGCTTTGGTTTGCGAAAACCCGAATTATGGTGAGGCGTGTGGGGTTTGTCGGGCGTGTCATATGTGTGATTCAATGAGCCACCCTGATATAAGGATTATAACAAATCAACTTTATGACCCGGCTAAAAAATCAAAAGATATTCTGGTTGATACTGTGCGAAATATGAAAAACGAGATATATATTAAGCCGTATCTTGCAAAGCACAAAATATATATTGTTCCAAATGCGGGAACGATGAATGTTTCTGCTCAGAACAGTCTTTTAAAGGTTTTTGAGGAGCCACCTGAATATTGCACGATAATATTAATTACTTATAACTCTGAACTCTTTTTGCCAACCATACTTTCAAGGGCGGTAATGCTTAAATTTAATGCCCTCAATCTTGATTTGGTGAGCAAATATTTGATGACAAAATTTGAGGATATATCCGAAAACACAGCTCATGTTAAGGCTTGCATGAGCGGAGGATATATAGGAAAAGCACTTGAACTTATGAATGATAAAGAGGCAGAAGGTTTAAGAGAAGACACGTTGAAATGTGTAATGAATTTTCTGGAAGAGAATCATGTTCCAATTTATGAAGCAATGCTTTTCTTTAAGAAAAACAAAGAAAAAATGTCTTTTTTCATGAATATTCTAAGAGATTTTTTTAGAGATTTGCTATATTATACTGCTACAAAAGATGAAAAGAATATTATGAATTTTGATAAGATTGAGGAAATCAGGTCTTTGAGCAATAATGTTTCTGAAAAATCAATATTGAATATGCTTGATATTCTTTTTAAATATGAGAATTATTTTTCAAAAAATATAAGTTATTCATCTGCAGTACAGTGTATGGTGATGGAACTTTGGGAGGAAATAAATGACAGAGGTTATAGGAGTTAGATTTAATAAAGCCGGAAAGGTGTATTACTTTGACCCGAAAGGGAACAAGCTTGAGGTTGAACGCGGGGTTGTTGTTGAAACCGCACGCGGGATTGAGTTTGGTGTTGTTGCGGTTTCTAACAAAATGGTGCCGGAGTCTGAGATTGTGGCGCCGCTTAAACCAATAATCAGACCGGCAACAAGTTCAGATTATTCAAAACTTGAAAGCAATGCTGAAAAAGAAAAAGAAGCCTTTGAGATTGCATCACAAAAAATACAAGAGCATAAACTTGATATGAAGCTTGTGAACACTGAATATACGTTTGATGGCAGTAAAATTTTATTTTATTTTACGGCAGATAACCGAATTGATTTTCGTGAGCTTGTTAAGAGCTTAGCCAGCGTTTTTAAAACAAGAATTGAATTGAGACAAATCGGTGTTCGTGATGAGGCAAAGACGATTGGTGCAATTGGTATTTGTGGAAGGGCGCTTTGTTGCTCAACTTTTCTTAATGATTTTCATTCTGTTTCAATAAGAATGGCAAAGGATCAGGGTTTATCATTAAACCCTACCAAAATATCAGGAATCTGCGGAAGACTTATGTGTTGTCTTCAATATGAGCAAGCTGCATATGATGACCTTATCAAAAAGGTGCCACTTAAAGGTGCTGTGATTGAATATGATAGTGAACGGGGAGTTGTTACAGATACATTTGTCCTTAAAGGGCTTATTAAGGTTAGATTTGGAACACAAGAGGAGCCAATCTTTAAAATCCTTGACGCTAAGGATGTTAAAGTTATTAAAAAAGGCAAAGTTGAGGTAACAGAGGAAGAAGTTCCTGACGAGCTTAAAGAATAAACAAGTAAAATGCAGAGCCTTTGATGTGACCGAGAAGAACTCTGCATTTTCTATATTTGTGAAAGAATTCGGGAGGTAATAAATTGTTTCTAAAGAGTGTTGAAATGATTGGATTTAAATCATTTGCAGATAAAATATATTTGGATTTCAATCCCGGAATAACTGCGATTGTGGGGCCAAACGGTTCCGGAAAAAGTAATATTTCGGATGCTATCAGGTGGGTTATGGGAGAACAGAGCATTAAAACTCTCAGAGGAAGCCGAATGGAAGATGTTATATTCGCGGGGTCTGAAAAAAGAAAGCCTCAGGGTTTTGCTGAGGTTTCTTTGACATTGGATAATTCGGAAAGAATAATTTCATTGGATTTTGATGAAATAACCGTAACAAGACGAGTATATCGTAGCGGTGAGGGTGAATATTTTATTAATAAGGCACCTTGCAGACTTAAGGATATTCATGAGCTTTTTATGGACACCGGTCTTGGCAGGGAAGGTTATTCAATTATTGGTCAGGGAAAAATTGACGAAATTCTCAGCAATAAATCTGAGGACAGACGTGAAATATTTGAAGAAGCAGCGGGTATTACCAAATATAAATATAGAAAAAATGAGGCGGAAAGAAAGCTTGAGAAAACCAACGATAATCTTCTTCGGGTTCGTGATATTATGACCGAGCTTGAAGGTCAGCTTGAACCTCTCAGAATTCAATCGGAGAAAGCAAAAAAATATTTAGGGTTCAGGGAAGAGTTAAAAACTGCTGAGGTTAATGTTTCGGTTACGCTTATTGACAAATTAAAGAAAGAAATAGAAAAAGTAGATGGCGATTTAAAAGCAGTTTTGGAAAGCATAAACACCTTGACAAACGAAGCTGATGATATTGAAAATGTGACAAAGGAAATGTATGAGCAGATTGCAGAATTTGAAGAGCGGTTGGAAGCGTGCCGTGAAAATCAAAAAGCAAATGCTGAGGAAACAAATGAGAAAAACAATCAGATAAATCTGTTAAATTCGGACATCAAACATTGTCAGGAAAATATTGAAAGAATTATGCTTGAAATTCAAAAAAGTGAAAGAGGCATAGAACAGCTTGATGCGCTTGTTAATGAGTATGTAAATACCATTGAAAAATTAAAAAATGATAGCATAGAGATTGAAAATAAAAAGATTAGCGCTGAAAAAGAATTTAATGAGAAAAATTCTATATTTGAAAGCGATAATGAAAATATTGAGGAATTAAAGAGCATAATAATTGAGAAGAGTTCAGAAATAAATACTTTAAAAAGCAAAATTGCCAATTATAGTATTTTGATTGACAATTTCAAGAGTGGATATGAAAAAGCAAAGGCAGAACTAGACACAAAAAAGGATGATTTCGAAAGTCTTTCTTCAAAAAACAAACAATTAAAAGGCAAATTAACAGAGCTTGAGCAAACGCTTGATATTGCAAAGAAAAACGTAGAAAAAACAGAGGATGAATATAAGCAAATCAGTGATGCAACAAGATATTTATCTAGTCGTAAGAATGCAATTTTGGCGGAATTGAGTCAAAAAACATCAAGGCACGGTGTTCTTGAAGATATGGAAAATGATTTTGAAGGATATAACCGTTCTGTTAAGTCTGTTATGATGGCATATAAGCATGGAAACATAAAAAATGCCAAGATTCATGGTCCACTTTCAGCACTTATTTCAACGGAACAAAAATATGTTATTGCAATTGAAACAGCGTTAGCATCAGTCAGCCAGAATATTGTTACCGATAATGAACAAGATGCAAAGGCTGCAATTGAATATTTAAAGGAAAATAAGTTGGGAAGAGCAACCTTCATGCCAATTTCCACCATAAAGGCGCGCATTGCCGATGTGAGCATGGCACAGAGCATGAAGGGATATATTGCAATTGCTGAAGAATTAGTTTCATATGACGATATATATGAAAAAATTGTAAAGAATACTTTGGGAACAACTGTTGTTGTTGACAATATAGATAATGCGATTGCGATGGCTAAGAAGTGCAATCATCGATTCAAGATTGTGACACTTGAAGGAGATGTGATGCAAGCCGGTGGTGCTATGAGTGGCGGTAGCAACAAGAATAATTCAGGATTTTTATCGAGAGCCTCTGAGATAGAATTGCTTAAAACCGAGATTGCAAAATTAGAAGAAACGCTTAAAGAAATCAATGTTGAAACAGAAAAAAATGCAATAGAGTTCTCAAAGCTTGAAGAAAAACTTGTTGAAGAGCGCAACACTGTTAGTTCAATAAACACTAAATACATAACTCTTAAGGCTGATTTTGAACATAGTGAAAGATATTTTTCTGATTTTAATAAAGAACGTGAGCAATTAATTGATGAAATGTCAACCATAGAAGAACGAATAAATGAGATAAATAATGATATAGAAAAAAGCAATAATGAAATAATAATGCTAGAGAAGGATATTTCAAATTTGAAAGCAGAAATTGACAGCAAGCAGAACGAAACAGAAAGTCTGGCAGAAAACGTACATGAAATTCAAGAATTATTAATTAAAATAAGCATTGATAAAAATGCAGTTTTAAAAGATATTGAGATTCAACAGGAAAGACTGGATGGTGTTCGCAAGGAGCAAAGAGCAATTTTTGAAGAAAAATGTGAAAAGCAACAAGCTATAACAGAAATTTCTGATAAAATCACCGAAACCAAGGCGAAAATTCAAGAATGCCAGACGAAGCTTGAAGAAATCTCTAAAAACTCTGTTGAAACAGATAGAGAGCTTGAAGAACTCGCTGATAAACGACGTGAAACAGACCTGAAAACAAAGGATTATCAAAAGCGGGTTAAAGAAATAAACGAACAACTTTTTGGACTTGGTCAGCAAAAGGTTAAAATTGAGTCTTTAAAGACTAAGGCAGAGGCTGATTTAGACGGAATTTTTGAACATCTTTGGGATGAATACGAACTCACTTACACAGAAGCTGTTAAACTGAAAGGTGATGTGGAAGTTAACATTAAGGAGACCAAACGCCTAATTTCAGAGCTTAAGGGAAAAATTAAGGCTCTGGGAAATGTTAATGTTGATGCGATTGAAGAATATAAGGACGTTAAAGAACGTTTTGAATTCTTAACATCGCAAACTGAGGATTTGGAGAAAGCAAAAGCAGAGCTTGAAAAAATAATTGACGATATGCTCAAAATTATGGAAAAGCAATTTTCTGAGCAATTCTCAATTATAAGCCGCAATTTCAATAGCGTTTTTAAAGAATTATTTGGTGGTGGTCAGGCAAATCTGTCGCTTGCAAATCCGAGTGACCTTTTAGGGAGCGGCATTGAAATTGAAGCTCAACCTCCGGGCAAAAAGCTGCAGAGCTTAACGCTTTTGTCGGGTGGTGAGCGTGCATTTACTGCGATAGCATTGCTTTTTGCTATACTTAAGGTGAAGCCAACCTCGTTTTGTATTCTTGACGAGATTGAAGCGGCACTTGATGACGTTAATGTTTATAGATATGCAGACTATTTGAAAAAATATTGCAAGAAAACACAGTTTATTGTGGTGACACACAGAAGAGGAACAATGGAAGCGGCAAATATTCTCTATGGCGTTACAATGCAGGAAGGGGGAATTTCAAAGCTTTTATCACTTAATATTGACGAGGTGACGGAATAATGAGTATTTTTGTGAAACTGAAAGAAAACCTGAGTAGGACAAAGGACGCAATCAGCTCAAAGCTGGATGATGTTGTTAAAATATTTAAGGTGGTTGATGAGGAGCTTTTTGAAGAATTGGAAGAAATTCTAATAATGGCAGATATTGGTGTTAACACATCAGAAGAGATAATAGAGCGACTCAGAGAAACTTCAAAAGAAAAGAAAATTACTGATAGTGCAGAGATTAAAGAGGAACTTGGCAGAATTTTAGTTGAAATCTTGTCAAATGGAGACAATACGCTCAAAACCGAGGGTCAGCCTGCGGTGATTATGGTTATTGGGGTTAATGGTGTTGGAAAAACAACCTCAATAGGAAAGATTGCGCACATGTATGCGAGCGAAGGGAAAAAGGTTGTTATTGCGGCTGCAGATACTTTCAGAGCGGCAGCAATTGAACAACTTGAAGTGTGGGCAGAGCGTGCCGGTGCAGATATCATAAAACAACAAGAAGGTTCAGATCCTGCTGCAGTTATTTATGATGCAATTCGTGCGTCATTAAACAGAAAGGCAGATGTTTTGCTTTGCGATACTGCAGGACGACTTCACAATAAGAAGAACTTAATGGAGGAACTCAAAAAAATATATAGAATTCTCGATAAAGAATTACCGCAGTCTTCAAAGGAAATACTACTTGTGCTTGATGCAACAACAGGACAAAATGCGGTTTCTCAGGCTAAACTCTTTAAAGAAGCAGCAGATATAACAGGGATTGTTTTAACAAAGCTTGACGGAACGGCAAAAGGCGGAATTGTTTTTGCCATTAAAAATGAATATGATATACCGGTTAAGTTAATTGGTCTTGGAGAAAAAATTGAAGATATTTCCGAGTTTAATCCAACAGATTTTGTTAATGCGATAATTGATAAGGGGGAAGATGAGTGATTGATATCAAAGGTTTTAAAAGCGATAAAGAACCACAAAACAATGGTATTTCTAAAAAAACTATTTTGATTATTATTGCATGTATCATTGCCATATTGAGCTATAATATCAGCAAATATTTTTTTGAATATGTTGAATTGAAAGAGATTGGCGAACAATATACAATGGTGTTTTTCACCAATTTAGTAGCTATGCTTTCGGTCAGAGCCACAAGTTTTGCTGTTATCTTTATTTCTGTTCTGATGAGTTTGTTATTTGTGAGAATGAATGTTTCGTCGGTTGGAATAGATGCAGGAATTATTAAAACAAAAAGGATTTCAGTTTTAATTAGTGTTCTTTCGGCTTTGTTTCTTGGTGGAATAATTGGAAATTCTCTATATGAAGAACTTTTGATGTTTTTTAATCCGCAATGGTTTGGAAAAACAGACCCTATTTTTAGCAAGGAAATAGGATACTATGTGTTCCAAAGACCTTTTTTGATGTCAGCAATTCAGTCACTTTTTGGAGTATGGGCATTTGTTACGGCAATTTCAGCCTTATTTTATTGGGCTTTGGGAGTTGCTGCAGATGGATATAGTTCGCGTCAGGTGTTTTCGTTCCGAGGAATTGCTATTCACAATTATATAAATATTGGAATTTTACTTTTAACAATTTGCTTTTTATATGTTTTTAAGGCGGAAGAAATTCTTTATGGAAGCTTTGGAGAACTTCAGGGCGCAGGCTTCACTGCGAAAACAATTTGGCTGGGATATTATAAAGCAGCTCCAATTTTGCTTGTTGTTTTAATTATAGCAACTGCAAATTTCCTTATCAGGAGAAAAAATAAAGCAGCATTAAAAACTATTTTGATTTTTCCTGCGTTTTGGCTGTTAACAGGAGTTGTAGCGGTTTTTGTTCAAACGGTTATAGTATCGCCGAATGAAGTGATTAAAGAAAAAGAAAGTATTTCAGACAATATTAAATATACTCAATCTGCATACGGGATAGATGAGATTTCGGAGGTCATTTTTGATGTTAAAAATGATTTGACGGTTGGAGATTTAAAAGAACATGAATCAGTTACTGATAATATACGTATTCTTGACCTTTCAGCCAATCTTTCGGTTCTTAATGAGATTCAGGGAATACGAAATTATTATAGCTTTAATGATACTGATATTGTTCCTTATGAAGTTAATAGTAAAAAGACAGCAGTTGCAATAACGCCTCGTGAAATAAC
This sequence comes from Clostridia bacterium, assembly GCA_045576435.1. GTDB lineage: Bacteria > Bacillota > Clostridia > Monoglobales > Monoglobaceae > CAKSIW01. Next base: position 45,529 of record JAZNGL010000124.1, on the reverse strand, counting down.
AAAGGAAAATCTTAGCGATAGCGCAGACACATATATAAACAGAAAGCTCAGATATACACATGGTTTTGGTGTTGCAATGAACACAATAAATCGTGTGAGCGCTCAAGGACAACCAGAGTTCCTGATTAAGGATATACCGCCAAAATCAGTTGAGGGTATCCAGAAAATAGTTCAACCCAGAATATATTATGGTGAACTGACAAATGACTATGTTGTTGTTGGAAACGATAAATATAAGGAGCTTGACTATTCTGAAGGCCAGGAAGATATTGAGTTTTCATATGACGGAAGTGGCGGATTGAAGCTTAGTTTATTTAATCGCATGTTATTTGCGTTTAAATATGGTGATGTAAGACTTCTGATTTCAGATTTAGTATCGAATGAAAGCCGAATACTCATAAACCGTAATATAATTGAGAGAATTCAAATGGCGGCACCGTTTCTTAGCTATGATAAAGACCCGTATATGGTAATAGATGCAGATGGCACTCTTAAGTGGATTGTTGATGCATATACAACAACGAAAAATTATCCTTATTCGCAAAGCTATGGCAGATTCAATTATATAAGAAATTCTGTCAAGGTTGTTGTTGATGCATATAATGGTGATGTTACATTTTATATAACAGATAAAAATGACCCGATTGCGATGAGCTATAATGAAATATATCCCGGATTATTCTCAAAGGATGAAATGCCCGAGGGACTTAGAAAATATTCAAAATATCCGGAATATTTGTTCAAAATACAATCAGAAGTATATGGTAAGTATCATGTTTCGAATCCAACAGCGTTTTATAACAAGAACGATATGTGGGTGATTGCAAAGGAAAGATACGGAACGTCAACCGAAGAGGTGAAGTTGGCCCCATATTATAATATGATGCGGCTTGATGGCAAGAAAAACGAAGAACTGCTGATGACCATTCCATACACTCTCACCAATAAAGATAATATGGTGGCATGGCTTGCGGTACAAAACGAATGGCAGGACTATGGCAAATTGCAGATATATAAGTTCCCCAAAGATATAAATGTTTATGGACCAATGCAAATAGAAAATCGAATAAATTCACATGCCGAGATTTCACAGGAACTTAATCTTTGGAGCCAGGGCGGTTCAAAGGTTATACGCGGGAATATGATTGTTGTTCCAATAAACAACTCAATTCTTTATGTTGAGCCGATTTATATTGCATCAAGCAATAAGGCAACGCTTCCTGAATTAAAACAGGTTGTGGTTGCGTATAATGAAAAAATTGTGATGAAAAGCTCTCTTTCTGAGGCTCTTTATGCGCTGTTTGGTGAAGATGTGCCAAAAGAAAACGTCGAAACAAATAGTCCGGAGACTAATGTTGAATTGACATATAATGACGTGGCAAAGCGCGTTGTTGAAGAGTTTAGAAAGGTTCAGGAATCAACTTCAAAAAATGATTGGAATGGATTTGGAACATCAATGAAGGCGCTTGAAAGTTCAATTGATGAACTTGAAAAAAGTATTAATAAAACAACAGATAATTAATATTAGGCGATGTAAAAAATGTGAAAACATAAAAACGAGGATTTTTAAAATCCTCGTTTTTTATATATCTTTATTTTTTAGAATTCAGGTTTTTCAACAGCGTTCATCTCGCAAGGCTCTAACATGTGCTCAACCTTATGTGTACCATAGTCGATGGTGCAAAGATTTTGCTATCATAACTTGTGTTTTGCAGATAAACTTTATTATCGGCAAGATACTTTATAAGCTTCAAACCATATTCTTTGCCGGGGCTAACCTCAAAGGCTGTTTCTGCTGAAAAATGATATTATAGAATGTAAAACATATAATAAAAAAATAATTATTATTCTTGACAAAAATAGAGAATAGTTATATAATAATTTGAGAGTTATTCTCAAATTAAGAAGGGGCGAAGAATGTGGCTTCCTATAATACAATTCAAAAGAAACAAATTACTGATTTTTTAACAAAAAACTTTGAAAGTGAGTTCACAATAGAGGAGCTTTCAAAACGCCTGTGTGAGACTTTTGGAGTTGATGCACCGGGGAAAAGCACAATTTACAGGTTGGTTTCCAAAATGGTTGAAGATGGAGTTTTAAAAAGACTAGTTAAGGGAAACAGCAGACGATTTATTTATCAAATTGCTGCAGGCGAGCATTGTGAAGAACATTTACATATGAAATGCTTGAAGTGCGGAAAATTGTTGCATATGAATAATGAACAATCCAAAGAAATACTTTTGCGGATTTTGTCAGAAAATAGATTTAATGTTAATGAAAAACAAACAGTTTTGTTGGGAAATTGTAGAGATTGCGAGGAGGATGTAAAATGAAAAAGTTTATTTTATTGTTAGTGTTGGTATTAGGACTTACCGGATGTTCAAGTTCTGGTTCTGATGATTCTGCCAAAGAAGAAAAAGATGAAAAGATCAGTATTGTGTGCACTATTTTTCCTACATATGATTGGATAAACAATATCCTTGGTGAGGAAAATGAGAGATTTTCAGTAACGCTTTTAGGCAAAGGCACAGACCTTCATAGCTACCAGCCATCCGCTGATGATATTGCTAAAATCAAGAAGAGTGACTTGCTTGTGTATGTTGGTGGCGACGTTGATGATTGGGTTAATGATGTGGAAATTCCTGAAACAACAAGAACATTAAAGTTGTTTGATGTTTTGAGGAGCCAGTTAAGAGCAACTCGTGATGCTGATGATGCAAGACGTAAGCGTGCAACAGAGGCTGAAATATATGATGACCATGTGTGGCTCTCATTAGATATGGCAAAAGATGTAGTTTCTGCACTGACAAGAGAAATATGTTTGTTTGGTGAAACCGGTTCGGCAACCTTCAGAGAAAATGCTAAAAATTATGAATATGATTTAGTTATGTTGGACCATGAATATGAAAAAGCTGTTGCGGAGTCGATGAATAAAACAGTAATATTTGCAGATAGATTTCCTTTTTACTATTTGATGCAGGATTATAATATTGACTGCTATTCAGCATTTTCGGGTTGCTCAGCCGATGCAGATGCGAGTGTTGAGGGTGTTGCGTGGCTTGCAAAAAGAACAGGAGAATTTAAAAAGGAAACGGTTCTTGCTCTTGAACATTCGCAGAATGATATTGCACAAACCGTAATAGAAAATTCTGGAATTAATGGCAAGGTGGTTGTGATGCAATCGTGTCAGTTCATAACCGATGAAGATATTGCATCAGGCATTACCTATCTTGGGATAATGGAGGAAAATCTTGCTTCTTTGAGAGAAGCGTTGAAATAGTTGTTTGGGGGATTAAGAATGGCACAAATCGTATGCAAAGATATTGCTCTTGGCTATGAGGGAAAGATGTTTGCAGAAAAAATTTCTTTCACAGTTGAAAATGGAGATTATTTATGCGTTGTTGGAGAAAACGGAGCGGGAAAAACCACGCTTATTAAAGCTCTTGTTGGACTTAAAACGCCAATGTCGGGAGAAATAGTTTTAGGTGATGGTGTAACTGCTGCTGAAATAGGATATTTGCAGCAACAGAATGATGTGCAACGTGATTTTCCGGCATCTGTTAAAGAAATTGTGCTTTCGGGTTGCCTCAGAAATTGTGGATTAAGACCTTTTTTTAACAAAAGTGAAAAAGCACTTGCAATAGAAAATATGAAAAAGCTCGGAATTTATGAGCTTGAAAAACGATGTTATCGTGAATTGTCGGGCGGACAACAACAGAGAGTTCTGCTGGCAAGAGCCTTGTGCTCTGCAAAAAAGATATTGGTGCTTGATGAGCCTGCGGCAGGTCTTGACCCGATTGCTGTTCAAGAAATGTATGAGCTTATTTATGAGCTTAATAAAAATGAAAAAATCACGATTATAATGGTATCACATGATGTTGAGGCTGCGGTTAAATATTCTAAACATATTTTGCATATATCAAAGGAGCCATTGTTCTTTGGGTTGACAAGTGATTATGCAAAGAGCGATATAGGCAGAGCGTTTTTGGGATTGGAAGGGAGAAATAATTAATGGATATCATAGATAGACTCACATATTATTTTGAATTTCCTTTCGTGAGATATGCACTCATTGTGGGTGTTCTTATTGCATTGTGCTCATCGTTGTTTGGAGTTATTCTGGTGTTGAAACGTTTCTCTTTTATCGGTGACGGACTTTCACATGCGGCGTTTGGAGCTCTTGCGTTGGCTGCGGTTTTACGTATATCAAATGAGATGATTGTTGTGTTGCCGTTCACAGTGGTTTTAGCAATTCTTTTACTGAAGGTCGGACAAAATTCCAAGATAAAGGGCGACGCGACAGTTGCAATGGTTTCTGTTGGAGCGTTAGCTGTCGGATATCTTTTTTTAAATATTTTTCCGGCATCTTCAAATGTTTCAGGTGATGTTTGCAGCACATTATTTGGCTCAACATCAATTTTAACATTGTCGAAGAAAGATGTTTATATATGCATTCTGCTTTCAACAGTTGTGTTGCTTGCGTTTTTGATGTTTTATAATAAAATATTTGCAGTGACGTTTGATGAGATTTTTGTTCGTGCAACAGGCATGGCTGCAGATTGTTACAATACTGCCATAGCGGTAATTACGGCGGTTATAATAGTTCTCGCAATGAATCTTGTTGGTTCGTTGCTTATTTCTGCTTTGATTATTTTTCCTGCTATTTCCGCAATGAGAGTTTTCAAAAGTTTTCGTTCAGTTACAATTTGTTCAGCTATAATTTCGGTTATATGTGCCATAGTGGGAATAGTTGGTTCGGTAATTGTTTCTGCTCCTGTTGGTCCTGCCGTTGTGGTGACTAATATTTTTTGTTTTATAATTTTTTATTGTATAGGAAAATATGCTGAACTCAAGTAGAAAGATGATGAAATTTGGTGAGGTATAATATATTTTATATCGTTGGTCGGTGTATTTTATCAATTTTAATGGGGTTGATAAAAGTTGTACAAAACTAATAATAAAGTGGTGGGCTTTTTGTGCATGTTATTTGTTGAAACCTATTGATTTATTTTTTTATTGGTGGTATCATAAACTCGTATTTGTAAAACAAATAAAAAATGAGGTGTTTTGCATGGACTCTTTGGTTTGGCTTTGGAAATATGTAAAAAGATACCAATGGAGTATAGTGGTTGTTTTTATACTCACAGTTATTGTTGCGGTGTGTGCTTTTGTTATACCTATTGTTTTGGGACGCGTTGTTGATGAGGTTATTATTGCCAACAACGGTGGTCTCTTATTTTTTTACCTTGGTTTAGTTTTGGTTACAGTTATAGTTAAAGAAGCTACAATTTATATTAAAAATATTATTGTTCAGTTTATATCTCAAAAGGCAATAAAAAATATCAGAAATGTAATTTATGGAAAGTTGCAAGTTTTGGATTGCTCTTATTTTGACCGTACCAGAAAAGGAGACATTATGAGCAGACTTACGATGGATACGGATTCAATAAGAATTCTCATCGGCTCAACAATGCCGGTATTTTTAGAGCAGTTATTTTTCATTATTGTTGGCATTGTTGTTATGACTACATATAATGTGCCACTCACTATATTGCTTTTATCGGTTTCACCCTTTATTGGTTTTTTTGCGTATAAGCTTTCAAAAAACATAAAGAGAGATTTTGTTGCTATGCGTGAAAGCAATGCTGATTTAAACACCATGGTTGCTGAGAATATTGCTTGTAATCGCGTGGTTAAGGCATATGCAAAAGAGGACAACGAAATAGAAAAATTTGAAAAGAAAAATGAAGAATATAAAAATGCTTTCATGAAACATGTTTACACATGGGCCAAATATTGTCCGCCGATGATATTTTTTGTGAATAGCATATATGGCATTTTGATATTAGTGGGTGGATTTTTGCTTTTGAAAGGCAATATAACTGTGGGACAGTTTTCTGTGTTCAACAGTACCCTTTGGTGTATAACAGGACCGATGGCATCTGTTGGAACTTGGATTAATCAGGTTCAGCAATTTAATGCAAGTGCACTTAAAATAATGCAGTTGGAAAATGAAAGCTCACGCATCACAAATCGAAATGTTGTAAAAAGGGATACGGGTATTAATGGAAAGATAAGCTTTAAGAATGTTACTTTTTCATATGCAGGTGACAGAGTAATTAAAAATATGAATTTCACGATTGATGCAGGAAAGACCTTGGCAATTGTCGGGCCAACCGGCTCAGGAAAATCAACAATTATAAATCTCATAGCACGTTTTTATGACCCAACTTTCGGAACGGTTTATATTGATGATATAAATGTTAAAAATATTGACCTTGCAACAATTCACAATAATGTTGCAAGTGCAATGCAGGATGCATTTCTTTTTTCTGATACGATAAAAAACAATATTGCATATGGTGCACCAAATGCGACTTATGCGGATGTTGAAAGAGTAGCAAAAATTGCCAACGCTCATGATTTTATTATGGAAATGCCTGATGGCTATGACACTATGATTGGAGAAAGAGGTGTTGGACTTTCCGGCGGACAACGCCAGAGAATATCTCTTGCTCGCGCTCTTCTTAAAAATCCTGCAATACTTATTCTTGATGATACTACTTCTGCTCTTGATATGGAAACGGAATATAATATACAAGAAAATTTAAAAGAAGGTTTGCGAACAAAAATTATTATAGCACATCGTATTTCATCTGTTAAAAATGCGGATTTGATTTTGGTGTTGAATCATGGAAATTTGATAGAGTGGGGAACACATGAAAAATTGATAGAGCTTAATGGATATTATAAGAGCGTTTTCGAGCATCAGTTCGGCGATTTTAACAGTGGACCTAAATATCATATTGAACACCCTGCTAAAATGGATACAAGAAAATCCGGAGGTGATAGACATGGCAATTAACAGATATGATAAGGATGAAGAATTAAATTCAAAAGTTAATTTTTCTTATATGTCAATGCTGAAAAAATATGTTAGCCCTCATGCAGGAGAAATAGTTGTTATTTTATTGATTATGTTCGGAACGGCGTTCCTGGAGCTTTTGCCACCATATTTTGTGAGTGTTTTGTTGGATAAGTGTTTGCCCGAAAGAAACTATAAGCTGATTGTTATTTTAGTGGCGGTTTTAACTGTTGCAAATTGGATATCCATGCTTGGCATGCGTTATCGTGCGATATGGGCACACAGAATGTCAATGAACATAATTAAGGACATCAGAAGTGACTTGTTTAAACATTTACAAAAGCTCCCATTTTCTTATTTTGATTCAAGACCTCATGGTAAGATTTTAGTCAGAGTTGTGAACTATGTCAACACAATAGCCAATCTGTTGTCAAACGGAATTGTTGATATGATAACAAATGTTTTTAAAATGTTTGTTATTTTAGGTTTTATGATTGCTTTGGATATAAACTTCACACTTTTGTGCTTATTGGGATTGCCGATTTTTGCTATTGGACTGATAGTTATGAAAACTTGTTACCGCAGAGCATGGCAAAAATATTCAGCAAAACAGAGCAATATGAATGCTTATATTCAGGAAAGTATATCGGGCATGAAAGTTACGCAGTCATTTGCGAGAGAAGAAGAAAATGCTAAAATTTTTGATGGACTCTGTGACGAAACGAAGAAGTATTGGATGCGTGCAGCAATGTTTTCTATTGCAAATCCAAGAATTGTTTCATTAATTACTACTTTTGTGCTTGTTGCGGTATATTATGTGGGTGTGAAAGCCATAGGAGCAGGAACTGTTGCAGTTGGTACGATAATTGGTTTTGCGGCATATGTGAGAAGATTCTGGGACCCAATTATAGTGTTGACTGATTTTTATAATGAAATTGTTAACTGTGCGGCATATATTGAAAGAATATTCCAGATGATGGAAGAACCTCTGGTGATTGAAGATTTGCCTGATGCGGTTGAAATGGGAAGTATTAAAGGTGATGTTTCATTCCAAAATGTTACATTTTCATATGGTGAAGAATATCCAAATGTTTTGGAAAATGTTAGCTTTGATGTGAAACAGGGCGAGTCTATTGCTTTGGTAGGCCCTACTGGAGCAGGAAAATCAACGGTTATAAATCTTATTGCACGCTTTTATGATATACAAGGCGGCAAGATTACAATTGATTCACAGGATATTAAAAAGGTAACGCTGAAGAGTTTGCGTTCACAAATGAGCATAATGCTTCAGGATAGCTTTTTGTTTTCAGGAACAATTGCGGATAACATCCGATATAGCAAGTTGGATGCAACGGATGAAGAAATTATAGAGGCGGCAAAGGCTGTTTGTGCACATGATTTCATAATGGAATTTCCTGATGGATATAACACTATTGTTACGGAAGGCGGATCGTCACTTTCGGCAGGACAAAAACAGCTTATTTCATTTGCGAGAGCGCTTATTGCAGACCCTGCAATCTTGATTCTTGATGAGGCAACATCGAGTATTGATACGGAAACAGAGATTGCACTTCAAAAAGGTCTTGAACGACTACTGCAAGGAAGAACATCGTTCATAATCGCCCATCGTCTTTCAACGATAAAGAATAGCTCAAGGATAATGTATGTTGCAGATAAGCATATTGTGGAAAGTGGCACGCATGAGGAGCTTCTGGAAAAGGGCGGCCGATATTCAGAACTTTATATGGCGCAATATAAGTTCCTTGAAAAATATAATGTTTATTGATTAAAAGAGGATGTTTTAAACATCCTCTTATTGACTTTTTATGATGGGTTTATTATAATGAATTCATCGAAGATGAATTCAGCGATATAAATTCCTTACAGAATTTGCGATATGTACTTTGTACGCGATATATACTGCGTATGAGATATGTCCCTTCGGGACGAGAAAAGGAATTTATATCATATCGCAACGAAATGAAATGAAGTTATATCGCATTTGGAACAAATATATCGCACGAACGCAGTGAGTATATCGCAAAAGGGTGATAAAATGAAAAAACTATCCTTGTTTATTTTAAACATCTTACTGATTATTCCGTTTATATTGTTTTATGAGAATGGTGGTATGGTTGCAATTTTTATGTTGCCCATTTGGTTTATAATGACAGTGATAAATACCGCTTGTTCAAAGAAGATAAAAGAGATTCTATTATATAATGGAATTTTAATGTTGTTTGCGACAGTTGGTATTTTTGTTTGCGGACAGTTGTATTTTAAATATGTATTTTGGGATAGTATGGGCGAAGCGGGAATTTTTCTTGAAATGATAATTGAAGTTATAAACATAATCGTATTAACTGTATTTGAGTGTTTGATAAAGTATAACGATAAAAAACCTGAGAAAATATAGGAAAAATGAACGGCATCCAAACCATTCACTAATTATATAATGAATGCAGTAAAATATTTTAATATTTCGGGTTTTAAAAAATGCTTTAATGCCATTTTATGACAAAGATTATAAGCGAATTAATATAAACTTTTAAACAGGAGAAATGTTCATGAAAAAATTAATTGTAATTGGAGTCATGATTCTTATTACCTTAATTTCAGGATGTGCAACGAATGAGGTTGAGAATGCTGTTGTGAATGAACTCATAATTGATGAGACTATATCTGTTCTGGCGCTTGGAGATAATCTGCTTCATATGCCTGTTGTTAATAGCGGAAAAAGGGCGGATGGAACATATGAATATTCACATCTTTTTGAAAAACTTCAACCACAAATAAAAAACGCAGATTTGTCAATAATAGGTCAGGAAACAGTTTTTGGCGGAGAAAAGTTCGGGTATTCAGGATATCCCCTTTTTAACTCACCCTCGGATATGGGAAAATCTTTGATTAATGAAGGTTTTGATGTTATTTTGCATGCCTCAAATCATGTTCTTGATAAATGGGCAGAGGGCGTTGAAAATACACTTGATTTTTGGGAACAGTTTCCCGATGTAACAGTTTTGGGAATAAATGATAGTGAAATTGAAAAACAGAGTGTGAACATCAAGACAATTAAGGGTGCAAAAATTGCGGTTTTGAATTATACATATGGGACCAATGGCCTCGTTTTACCTCAAGACAAGGAGCATCTTGTTAATTATATTGATAGAGAAAAAATAGAGAAAGATGCAATGTTTGCTGAAGATAATGCGGATTTTACGATTGCGTTTATGCATTGGGGGACAGAATATTCAATAAAACCTGATGAGGCTCAGAAAACACTTGCAAAGGATATGTGCACATGGGGTGTTGACCTCATAATCGGTTCTCATCCACATGTTATTGAGCCTGTTGAATGGATTGAAAGTGAAAATGGTAACAAAATGTTGGTTTATTATTCGTTGGGCAATTTTGTGTCGAGACAACAAGAAGCCAGAAATTTGCTTGGTGCAATGGCAGATGTTAAACTTAAATTTGACGGAAAGAGTGTTGAAATTTCAGATTATTCCTTTATCCCGATTGTGACACATTATGACACAAACTCAAAGCAATTCAGTGTTCACAGATTGAAAGAATATTCAGATGCTTTGGTGGCAGAGCATGGTGTTCGCTTGCGGGATGGGGCAGTGAGTGTTTTGAGATGGAGCAACATGGTTAAAGAAACATTTAATGGATATGATTTAGCATGTGTTGATTTTTAATCAAAAATAGATATTAAAGATAAGAAATATAGATATGATAAAAATTTAAATGTGAGGAGAGATAATATGAACGAAATAAAAAGCTTTGAACTTAAGAGAGGAATTAATCTTCATATAGCTCAGAATGATAAGTTCAAAACAAGCTTGATAAGTTTTTATCTGAGATTACCGCTTTGCCGGGAAACTGTAACAAAGGCGGCACTTTTAGCAAGAGTTCTGAAGAGAGGAACAGAAAAATATCCAACTTTAACAGAACTTTCAAAACGTGCAGAAGAGCTCTATGGAGCATCTCTTGCGAGTAGCGTTAGTAAAAAAGGTGATGTTGAACTGATAAAGTTTTCTGTTGGCTTTGTGAGTGATAATTTTATAAGCGATAGCATTATGGCGCCCGCAATTGAACTTTTGAAGGAGTTTGTGCTATGCCCGAAGGTTGAAAATAATAGCTTTGATGCAGAATATATGAGGCAGGAAAAGGAAAATGCAAAAAGCTTTATCCTTGGACTCATAAATGATAAAAAGGAATATGCGCGTGTTAAAAGTAATGAAATTATGTTTCAGGATGACCCATATGGAATTGTTGAATGTGGATATGTTGAGGATTTAGAAGAGATTGACGGAGAAAATTTATATAGCTTTTATAAAGAATTGCTTGAAACATCCGAAATAGATATTTTTGCCAGCGGATGCTTTGACTCGGAAAAAATGAAAGCAGAAATATCTTCGGCATTTGGCGAGTTGAATGAACGAGATGAAAAAATTTATGAAACTCAACTTGCAGAAATTGAAGAAAATATAAAAGTTAAAAATGTTATTGAAGAAATGCCGATTGTGCAGAGTAAACTCTGCATGGGCTTTAACTGTGGCATATCGCCAAAGAGTGATGAATATAGCAGCTTTTTGCTGTTTTCGGGAATATATGGAGGCACTCCTTTTTCTAAGCTTTTCAATAATGTTCGTGAAAAACTCAGCCTGGCTTATTATGTTTCGTCCGGTGTTGATATGCATAAAGGTTGCCTTAAAATCAATTCAGGAATTGAAGCAGATAATTTTAATGCAGCGTATGATGAAATTATGTTGCAACTCGAAAAAATGAAAGAGGGAAAATTTACGGACGATGAAATTGTTTCGGCAAAAAAATATCTTTCAACAGCTATGTGTTCGATGAAGGACAGTCTTCAGGCAATAGAAGCATTCTATATGAATATGATTATAATCGGATGTAGTGATGGTATTGAGGATTCTTTAAATAAGATAAATAATGTCAGTCGTGAACAGATAGTTAATGTTGCAAATAAAATTCAACTTGATACAATATATCTTTTGAAGGGAGTTGGAAATAGTGAGGTTTGAAAAGACTGAAAATTCGGTTTTAAATGAAAGTGTACTAAGTGGCGTTCACGAGAGTGGGCTCAGAGTTTTTATAATACCTAAAAAAGGTTTTTCTAAATACTATGCAATATATGGAACGGAATATGGTTCACTTGATAATGTTCTCAAAATGCCTGATACAGGAGAAGAAATTGCACTTCCAGATGGTATTGCACATTTTCTTGAGCATAAGCTTTTTGAAGAGGAAGATGGTGGAAATGCTTTCGATAGATTTGCTTTGACGGGTGCAAACAGCAATGCATTCACAAGCTTTGATATGACGGCATATCTGTTTTCGTGTACAGATAATTTTTATGAAAATTTGGAGATACTTCTGGAGTTTGTTAATAAACCATATTTTACCGATGAGAATGTAGCAAAGGAACAGGGAATAATCGGACAGGAGATAAAAATGTATGATGATGACCCGTCTTGGCGCTTGTTCTTCAATATGCTTCAGGCGATGTATCACAAAAATCCTGTTAAAACAGATATTGCGGGTACGGTTGAAAGTATAAGTCATATAACCCCTGAACTTTTATATAAATGTTGTCGGGCGTATTATAATCCATCCAATATGATATTGGTTATGGTTGGTGATGTTGATGTTGAAAAAGCAACGAAATATATTGACAAATATGTTAGTTCCGAGAAAAAGCTAGGCAGAATTGAACGCGAAAAGGTTGATGAACCTCAAGACGTTGTTAAAAAGTATACGAGCCAAAAAATGAGTGTTTCAAGACCGATATTTCTTATGGCATTCAAGGAGAAAGAACAATATATTTATGGTCAGGAGCTTTTGAAAAAACAGGCAATGACGGAAATTTTAATGGAAATATTATTTGGAAAGAGCAGTGAATTTTTCATGGAGCTTTATTCGGAAGGCTTAATTGATAGCTCTTTTGATAAGGATGTTGAACTTGAAAAAAACTATGGTTTTTCATCAATTAGCGGAGAAACCAATGACCCTAAACAAGTTTATGAAAGGGTCCTTGGATATCTTAAAAAGATAAAAACTTGCGGTGTTTCTGAAAATGATGTTGAAAGAGCAAAGCGTGTTCTCATTGGAAAAGCGCTTAGAAAATATAATAACGTAGAAATTATTGGAAATGATTTTATTCGTAATGCTATGAATGAAGTTAACCCGCTGTCTTTCAATGAGGTTGTTGAGAATATAACCGTTGATGAATTAATGAACAGATTTATTGAACATTTTGATGAGGAGTCGTGCGTTTTATCTGTTGTTGAGCCACTTTCGGAGGAAGACAAAAATGATTAATCATATATCTTTTTCAAAGCTTGGAATTGAACTGGATATAAACAGGGTGCTTTTTAGCTTGTTTGGCGTTGATATATATACCTATGGCGTTTTAATTGCACTAGGTTTGCTTTTGGCGTATTTTTATGCATCAAGAGAGGCTAAGAGAGTTGGCATAAATCAAGATGATTTTTTAAATATGTTTATCATTGGTGTGCCGGTTGCAATTGTTTGTGCAAGACTTTATTATGTTGCTTTCAACTGGGAAAGCTATAAGGATAATTTATTGGAGATATTCAATATCCGCGGTGGCGGGATTGCAATATATGGTGGGGTTATCGGAGCGGCACTAAGCGTGATTCTATACTGCAAGAAAAAGGAAATATCTGTTGGGAAAGTTCTTGATGTTCTTTCAATAGGCTTGCTCATAGGGCAAGCAATAGGCAGATGGGGGAATTTTGTTAATGGTGAGGCTTTTGGCGGACCAACAGACTTACCATGGGCAATGTCAATTTCAAAGCAGGGGATAAGTGTTGCAGATATGGTTCATCCAACATTCTTATATGAATCTCTTTGGAATGCTCTGGGTATTATTGTGCTATTACTATTTAAGCGTATAAAAAAAGCGGATGGAGAGTTGTTCTGTGGATATATGGTGTGGTATGGACTAGGAAGGATGGCTATTGAGGGACTGAGAACAGACTCTCTTTACATAGGTTCGCTTAGAGTTTCACAAATATTGGCAGTGCTTTCAGTGATATCAGGTGTTATTATTTTCTGTTATCTTAGAAAAGAAAACAAAATTAAAAGCAAGGATGATAATGAAATTGAATGCTGAAAAATATTGTGCCAGAGAAATCATATCGCAGGAGAAAAATTATAAAATCCAAAAAATATTAAAAAAACCCTTGACAAATCATAGTATTTAGAGTAAAATAGGTGAGGTGTAAAGTGAAAAAGCTTTACAGCTCTTAAAAAGGGGGAATAAAAGTGGAAAGAAATGTTGAGGTTTCATTGCTTTTCAGCTTTTATAGGAACCTGCTCACAGAGCGACAGGCAGACACAATTGATTTATATTACAACGAGGATTTGTCGCTTGCAGAAATTGGAGATGAGCTTGGAATAAGTCGTCAGGGTGTTCGTGACAATCTTAAACGTGCAGAAACAACGCTCTATGATGTTGAAAAAAAGCTTGGTCTTGCAAAGAGATTTCTTGAGATTAAATCTCAGCTTACGGAAATTGATAAAAGAATCAGAGAACTTGAAGAATCACTTGAAACAGAGAAAATTCCTCAAGAAACAAGAAAAAAAATAAATGAAATTTTGGTTGCAGTTGCAAAAATAAATCAAATTGATGAATGACCGTGATTGAAGGGAGCGTGAAGAGGTGGCTTTTGAAAGCTTGGCTGATAAGCTTCAAAATACTTTTAAAAAGCTTCGTGGCAAGGGCAAAATAGGTGAAAAGGATTTAAAGGAAGCAATGCGCGAGGTAAAACTTGCACTTTTAGAGGCAGATGTTAACTTCAAGGTTGTTAAAAGTTTTATAAACAGTGTTTCAGAGCGTGCTCAAGGTGCGGAGGTAATGGAATCATTAACTCCAGGTCAACAGGTTGTTAAGATTGTTAATGAAGAATTAATAAAGCTGATGGGCAGCACTGAGCAAAAGATAAAGATTTCCTCAAAACCGCCCACGATTATAATGATGACAGGTCTTCAGGGTGCAGGAAAAACCACTACTGCGGCAAAGCTTGGCGGGTTGCTTAAAAAGCAAGGAAAGAGGCCGCTGCTTTGTGCTTGTGACGTATATAGACCTGCGGCAGTTAAACAACTTCAGGTTGTTGGCTCACAACTGGATTTGCCGGTGTTTGCGATTGAGGGGAACACAGACCCCGTTGATATATCTGAAAAAGCTTTGGAACATGCAAAACTTCACTCAAATGATATTTTAATTATTGACACGGCAGGAAGACTGCATGTTGATGAAGAACTTATGACGGAGCTTAAAAATATCAAGGAGAGTGTTCAGCCAACCGAGATTTTGCTCGTTGTTGATGCAATGACGGGTCAGGATGCGGTTAATGTTGCAGAAGCATTTAACAATGAATTGGAAATTGATGGTGTTGTTTTAACAAAGCTTGATGGTGACACAAGAGGCGGCGCGGCAATATCTGTTCGTGCGGTGACAAACAAACCAATAAAGTTTTGCGGTATGGGTGAAAAGCTTTCCGATTTGGAGGTTTTCCATCCTGATAGAATGGCATCAAGAATTTTAGGCATGGGCGACATGCTCAGCCTGATTGAAAAAGCAGAGCAAGCATTTGATGAAAAGAAAGCGCTTGAGCTTGAAAAGAAAATGCGTAGTTCAACCTTCACTTACACAGATTTTCTCGAGCAAATGGAACAGATGAAGAAAATGGGGCCGCTCGAACAACTCATTGGAATGATTCCGGGAGTTGATGCGCGTGCACTTGAAGGTGCATCAATAGATGAAAAAAAGATTAGTCACATTGAGGCAATAATAAAATCAATGACAATTGGCGAGAGAGAAAATCGGGACAAGTTAATACCAAAGCGTCGTGAAAGGATTGCAAAAGGTAGCGGAACAACAGTTGCCGAGGTTAATGCTCTTGTCAAACAGTTTGAACAGATGCAAAAAATGATGAAAATGATGTCAGGCGGCAAATTTGCAAAGCAGATGAAAAATTTTGGAAAGCCGGGCAAAATGGGTAAAATGAGATTTCCCTTTTAAAAATCTCACATCAACTTTAAAAAATTATTAGATTATATATAAAAATTTTGGAGGTAATTAATTATGGCAGTAAAAATTCGTTTAAGAAGAATGGGTTCAAAGAAGGCACCTTTTTATCGTGTTGTTGTAGCAGATTCAAGATATCCGCGTGATGGCAGATTTATTGAACAGGTTGGAACATATAACCCATTAACAGAGCCTGCAACAGTTGATTTTGATGCAGAAAAGGTTACAAAATGGATTGGCAATGGTGCACAACCAACTGATACTGTTAAGCGTTTGCTTAAGAACAAAGGTATCATCTAAGCAATAATAGTCTGGAGGAATATCATGAAAGAACTTTTAGAGTTTATTGCAAAATCAATGGTTTCTGACCCCGATGCAGTGAATGTTGAAGAAACAGTTGAAGGCAATTCTGTTGTTTTGTCACTTCGAGTTGGCGAAAATGATATGGGGAAGGTTATTGGAAAGCAAGGCAGAATAGCCCGTGCAATAAGAACCGTTGTTAAAGCGGCAGCAAGCCATGAAAACAAGAAGGTTACAGTTGATATTGTTTAACCGAAAGTTAAAGACTATATCGTGGAGGAAGACGGATATCACGCCTTTCGCCTCGGTATGGTCTTGTTTTCCTTATGTAGAATTATTTTGAGAAGAGGAAATAGGAATGGATAAGAATCTTGAAATAGGTCAAATAGTTAATACCCACGGGCTTCGTGGCGATGTGAAAATTATGCCGTGGTGCGATGATCCTGAAATTTTCCATGAGCTTGAATATGTTTTAATAGCTGATGAAAAATTTAACATTGAAAAGTCACGCATCCATAAAAATATGGTGATATTAAAGCTTGAGGGAATTGATAACATAGATTGTGCAGAACGCTATCGCAATAAAATTTTAACTGTTCCCCGGGCAGAACTTGGTGAATTGCCGGAGGGCACATATTATATTTGTGATTTGTTAGGATGCAGTGTTGAAACTGTTGAAGGAAAAGCACTCGGTAAAATTTGTGATATAATAAAAACCGGAAGCAACGATGTATATGTTGTTGAAAATGTTGATAAAGAAAAAGTTCTTATTCCTGTTATTGATGAGGTTATAAGGTCTGTTGATGTTGAAAACAAACTCGTCACAGTTAAACTTTTAAAAGGATTGATTGATTAATGGATAAACATAAAACAAGAGTTGATATCTTAACGCTTTTTCCCGAAATGTTTGAAAACGTGCTTGGGACCAGCATAATCGGCAGGGCAATTAAAAATGGAATTTTAGAAATCAACTGTGTCCAGATAAGAGATTTTGCTTTTAATAAGCATAAGCAGGTTGATGATTATCCCTATGGCGGAGGACAAGGAATGATTATGCAAGCAGAACCTATTTTCCTTGCATATAGCAGCGTTTGTGAGGGGCTTAACTATAAACCTAAAACAATATATATGTCACCACAGGGCAAAACTTTCAGACAATCAACGGCAAAACGTTTAGCCAAAGAAAAACATGTTGTGATTCTTTGTGGACATTATGAGGGAGTTGACCAGAGGGTTCTGGACGAAATTGTTGATGAGGAAATATCAATTGGGGATTATGTTCTGACCGGTGGCGAAATTGCCGCGATGGCTGTTGTTGATGCAACTGCAAGACTTATTCCCGGTGTTCTTGCGTGTGAGGAATCGTTTGCTGATGAATCGCATTATAATGGGTTATTGGAATACCCGCAATATACAAGACCGGCAATATGGCATGGAATGGGAGTTCCTGATGTTCTGCAAACGGGTAATCATAAGCTGATTGCAGAATGGAAGCGTGAAGCAGCAATAAAAAATACCTTAACAAAAAGAAGAGGTCTTTTGTCTAAAGCAAAATTAACCTTAAAAGAAAAAATGTTGGTAGAGAAAATTAAAAATGAAAATAAATTGTAACATATAGTTGTTTTTTGACGGATATTGTGTTATACTTAAATAAATATTTTATGTTGAATGGGAGGACTTGATATGAAGTGCTCAAAATGTGGCGCAGAAGTATATGAGGATATTAAAAAGTGTCCTTTTTGCAAAACAATTATTAGCGGAAATGAGGACAAAAAATTTAAAAATTTTGATTTTACATATACGATAACATCTGATGAACAAATCAAGATTATTCGTGATTCAGTTAATGAAGTTGCAGAAAAAACGGCGAAGGAGACGGATGCGGAAAAACGTGTTGTGCTTCAAAGTTATGTGCGCCGTAAAAAAGCTGCAACAGATAAACCTAAAAAAAGAAAATTCAATAAGTTTAAGCCGTTTATAGCATTGGCTGTTATTGTTGCTTTGTTGGTGGCATTAATTGTTGGTGTTTGCTCGGCTATTGGCGCAATGTTTAAAAACGATGATATTGCAGAGGTATATTCCTATCTGAAAGGTAACACCTTGTATATGGTTTTTAACGGAGAAGTAACTGAGCTTTCAAACCAGGCAATCAGTGAGGATTATTTAGTGAAATTAGAAACCTATACTGATTTTGAGTTGATTAACACATCAACCCTGAAAAAGGATTTGGTTAAAAAATCAAAAGATGGTCGCTTTGTTTATTATTTTGAAAATTATGATCCCGAAACAAATACGGGTGATTTACGATTAATAAAAGATGGCAAAAAGAAAAAAATAGAGGAAATCGCAGATGCAGTTCACGATTCACTTGTTATAGCGGAAAGTGGCGAACGTGTTTTATATTTGCAAAGCACTAATAAAAATGGTGATATGGGTGTTCTTTTCTATTGGGAAGTGGGAATGGATGCACCGTTTAAGCTTGCAACAGATATCGACCATGAAACTTATGTTTTCTCAGCTAATGAAACAAAAGCTCTATATCTGCAGAACTTAAACAGGGTTGATATGCAGGGTGATTTATATGTTAAAGACATCGAAAAGCTAAAAGAGGAAAAGGTAAAGCTTGATACGGGTGTTTGCGGCATATATGGAACAAATGCTAAAGAAAAGGTGTATATATACGGCAAAAACTATGATAAATCAGATGCTACATTTGATATATATGCTATGAATAAAAAGGGAGAAACGCTTCGACTTGGAGAAAGAACAAGAAGAGCCCCAATAGTGTTAAAGAAACAAAATAGTGCATTTGTTTTTGGCGCAACAGAAACTAATATGCATAATCTTTATTCTGTGAATATTGATTCTGGCGAAAAAGAAAAAATAGCAGCAGATGTTAATTTGGTTTTGCGTATTTCTGATGATGAAAAAACTATAATTTATGATAAAATATATGATGGAAAGGTTTCTGACTATTTCATATATACAAAAGGAAAACAGGTGCAAAAGTTTGCTGAAAACATAACAATTGAGGGAAGAAACACATTGACTGCACCTCAGGCAGCTCTCAAGGATGATTATTCGAAGATAGCATATATCTCAGGCTTTGATAGTGTGAGAGGTGGAGGAGTATTATATACCTGCGAATATAAAAACGGAAAAGTCAGCGATAAGAAAATGATTGCTGAGGGCGTTTATTCATGCTATCGAACAAAAAATGATGAGATTATATTTGCAAAAGACTATAGTCGCACCAGAAAAGTTTTTGATATTTATCTTTATTCAGGAAATGATATTCGCCTGCTTAAAGAGGAAGTATATCCTGAAATGTTTGCTATGGAGAAAAACGGAGATAATATATTCTATATAACAGAATATAATGTTTCAGGACCGCACGGCAGACTTGAAAAGATGAATGTTAACGGAAAAACAGAGCAACTTGCAACTGGGGTATTCTCTTTTGAAATGACTCAAAAGGGTAATGTTTTAGTTAACTCAAATCTTAATGCGGATAATGGTAACTTTGATTTATACGTAATTGAGAAAAATAAAACAGAGTGTATTGAAGTTGATAAGGGCATAAATGCTTTGCTCAATTAGAGGAGGAAAAATACTTTGCGGATAGGTATTTTGGGCGGAACTTTTAGTCCACCGCATCTTGGCCATTTGATTTTAGCGCAAGAAGCACTCAAAAAGGCAAAACTTGAAAAAATAGTTTTTATACCATGCGGTAATCCTCCGCATAAGAATGCAGAAGAGGTTCTTGCTGCGAAACATAGATTTGAAATGGTTCGTCTGGCCATTGCACAGAATTCAAAATTTGATATTTCTGATATTGAAATTGTATCTGCTGAGCCTAGTTATACGGCAAAAACACTTGAAAAGCTGAAGAAAATATATCCCGATGATGAACTTTGTTTTATTGTTGGTGCAGATTCTTTGTGCGAAATAGATAATTGGTATTCACCTCAGGACGTATTTGATAGAGCCGAGATTATTGCGGCTTATCGTGGCGGTGAGGATGAGGACAGGTTTAACATAGCAATCAAACACTGCATAGATAAATATAATGCTCGAATAACAAAGATTGAGATGAAAATTGATATTTCATCTTCAAATATTAGAGAATGTATTAAAAAAGGTGAAACCGTTGAAAATATGTTGACAAAAGAGGTTATAACATATATCAGAGAAAACGGTCTTTACAAGGAGAATGCATAGAAATATGACAGAAATTGAGAAAATAAGAGAGTGCGTTGAAAAGCGATTGAGCCCAAAGAGATTTATGCACACAGTTGGGGTCGCAAATGAAGCGGTTAAGCTGGCTAAGCGATGGAATGAATCGGAAGAAAGTGCCTATGTTGCGGGATTGATTCATGACTACGCAAAGGAGATGGCAATTAAAGATATGGCAGAAAAACTCAAAGAAATTGAAATTTCTTTGGAATATATGCACGACTGTCCTGCTTTAATTCATGGACCACTTGCGGCACATATGGCAAAGACGGAGTTTGGAGTGAAAAATGAGGATATATTAAATGCGATTTGCTATCATACAAGTGGCAGACGCAATATGAGCCGTCTGGAAAAAATTATATATCTTGCAGATTTCATAGAGCCTAATCGTAGCTTTGACGGTGTTGAAATCGTTAGAAAATTAGCATATGAAAATTTAGACAAAGCTGTGCTTTGTGAAGCCGATATGACCATTGAGTTTGTGCTGAAACGCAATCAGGTTTTGCATATGGACACAGTTGAAATGAGAAATGAATTATTAATAAAAATAAAAGAGGAAACAGAGAATGAGGGTTAAATCACCATTAAGACTTATTGCTGCAATACTTATATTATTGATGGTCATTTATGTCGGTTATATGGCAGTGATTTCAATAGTGACCGGAGAGCCAATTCAGTTCGGATTCTGGAGCCAGACTACGAAGAATGGCGCAAAGGGAGTGGAAGATTTTGTTGTTGTTGGAACAGATAAGCAAGGCTTTTTAACAGACTTGATATTGATGTGCAGATATAATAGTGTTGATAATTCGGCAACAATGTTACAAATTCCCAGAGACACAAAGGTTGAAAATAAGAGGCGGGATAAAAAAATCAATTCGGCTTATGGGTCAGCAGGTGGCATAGAAGCTCTTTATGATGAAATAGAAAGTGTTTTGGGAATCAGACCTCAAAAATATGTTGTGGTTAGCCTTAAAGGATTCAGAGAACTTATTGATGCAATTGGTGGTGTTCAGTTCAATGTTCCGATGAGGATGTATTATGCCGACCCATATCAGGATTTGGTTATTGATTTACAGGCAGGTGAGCAGCTGCTTGACGGACGTCATGCTGAAATGTTTATGAGGTTCAGAAGCGGATATAAAAATGGTGATGTTGAGCGAAATTCTGTGCAAAAAGATTTCTATAACGCAGTTTTTAATAAGCTTATGAGTGGCGAGACAGTTCTTAAAGCGCCAAAGATACTTGGCATTGTTAATAAAAACATTAAAACCGATTTCACCGGGAATGATATTGTAAAATACATGGGAAAAATTCCAAAGCTAAAAATGGAAAATATAAACATTTTATCACTTCCGGGTGAGGGCGGATATGAAGGCACTACTTCATATTTCTTACACGATGAAGAGAAAACAGAGGAGCTTGTTAACCAATATTTTAAAAAAGTAAAAAGCGTAGAAAATATTCACGTGAATCCTGTTAAAAACAAGTTCATAAAAGTGAAAGTGGTTGATGCGAGCGGAATAAATACTGAAGAAGCAGACGTTTTAAAAGTCGTTAAAGAAACCCTTGAGGAATATGGCTTTACTGTTATTGGCGAAGAGCGTACGGAAAGAATTAAAGATAATTCAGTTTTAATAAATCACAACGCAAAGGATGCTGCAAAAGAGGTTGCAAAAGTATATCCAATGGTTGAGATAGAAAAAGAAACGCAAAAATATGAAGCAGATAACAGGAAAAAGTCTGCAGATGTTACTTTAATAGTTGGAAGCGATTTTTCATTTTAAGATAGTTGAAAGGAAGATAGAATAATGAGTTGTGAAAACAGTTTTGTTAATGTTGCAGTTAAAGCAATTGATGCAAAATTCGGAAGAGATATAAAGGTGCTTGATATAAGGGAACTCACCACTCTTGCAGAATATTTTGTTATTGCGACGGGCGGAAGCCCTTCAAATATTCAAGCGATATGTGACCATGTTGAAGATGAGGCGGCAAAGCTTGGCGTGAGACATACAAATAAAGAGGGTTATGACAATGCGGAATGGGTTTTGCTTGGATATGATGATGTAATTGTTCATATATTTAAAGGTGAGTTAAGAGATTTTTATAATCTTGAACATATTTGGAAAGACGCAAAAATAATAGATATATCAGATTTGCTTGAAGAAGAATAAAAACATCGAAAGGATTTGAACATATATGAAATACGAGTTTAAAAAAATTGAGAAAAAATGGCAGGATAAATGGGAGGAAGTGGGCTGCTTTCATGCAGAGAATGGTAGCGAAAAAGAGCCTTTTTATGCATTAATTGAATTCCCATATCCATCAGGACAAGGACTCCATGTGGGACACCCGAGAAGTTACACAGCGCTTGATATTCTTGTTAGAAAGAGAAGAATGCAAGGATATAATGTTCTTTATCCGATTGGTTGGGATGCTTTTGGATTACCAACAGAAAACTATGCAATAAAGAATAAAGTACATCCTAAAATTGTTACAAAAAACAACATAGCAAATTTCACCCGCCAATTAAAGATGCTTGGTTTTTCTTTTGATTGGTCGAGAGAGGTTAACACAACTGACCCTGAATATTATAAGTGGACTCAGTGGATATTCCTTCAGTTATTTAAAAAAGGGCTTGCATATAAGCAAGAAATGCCAATAAACTGGTGCACAGGCTGTAAGGTTGGTCTTTCAAATGAAGAGGTTGTGAACGGCGTTTGTGAGCGTTGTGGCAGTGAGGTTGTTCAGAAAAGAAAAAGCCAATGGATGCTCAAAATAACCGAATATGCACAAAGATTGATTGATGACCTCGATGATGTTGATTATATTGAAAGAGTTAAAATCCAGCAGAAAAATTGGATTGGAAGAAGTGAAGGTGCAGAGGTTGGCTTTAAACTCACATCAGGTGATAGTGTTGTTGTTTACACAACTCGTTGTGACACGTTGTTTGGTGCTACATATGTGGTGCTTTCACCGGAGCATGTGCTCGTTGAAAAGTTGATGCCTGAACTTGAAAATAAGGACGATGTTAAAGAATATATAACAGAAGCCGCAAAAAAATCAGAGTTTGAAAGAACTGAGCTTGTTAAGGACAAAACAGGTGTCAGATTGATGGGCGTTAATGCAATAAATCCTGTGACAGGAAAAGAAATACCTATATTTATTTCAGACTATGTTCTTGTGACTTATGGAACAGGTGCAATTATGGCTGTGCCTGCGCATGACTCAAGAGACTGGGATTTTGCAAAGAAGTTTAATTTGCCAATAATTGAAGTTGTTGGTGGTGGTAAAGATGTTCAAGAAGAGGCATATACCGATGTTTCAAGCGGAATAATGGTAAATTCCGGATTTTTGGATGGTTTAAGTGTAAAAGAAGCAATTCCTGCTATGATAAATTATCTTGAAGAAAAAGGTATAGGAAAACGCAAGGTTAACTTTAAGCTTCGTGATTGGGTGTTCTCAAGACAGAGATATTGGGGAGAACCAATTCCGCTTGTTTACTGTGAAAAGTGCGGATGGGTGCCGATTCCTGAGGAACAGTTACCGCTTGAATTACCTGAGGTTGAAACCTTTGAACCGGGTGAAAATGGTGAGTCCCCGCTTGCGAAGGCAACAGATTGGATTAATACAACTTGTCCTGAATGTGGCGGACACGCTGAACGTGAGACAGACACAATGCCACAATGGGCAGGCTCAAGCTGGTATTTCTTAAGATATATGGACCCACATAATAGCGAGGCTTTAGCATCACGTGAGGCACTTGATTATTGGACACCTGTTGATTGGTATAATGGAGGAATGGAGCACACAACGTTGCATTTGCTTTATTCGCGTTTCTGGCACAAGTTCCTTTATGATATTGGCGTTGTTCCTACCAAAGAGCCATATAATAAGAGAACATCACATGGTATGATTCTCGGTGAAAATGGTGAAAAGATGTCAAAATCAAGGGGTAATGTTGTTAATCCTGATGAAGTTGTTGATGAATATGGAGCAGATGCTGTTCGTACATTTGAAATGTTCATAGGTGCATTTGACCAGTCAACTCCATGGTCTGAAAAAGGTCTTAAGGGTTGTTATAAGTTCTTGGAAAGAGTCTGGAACTTGCAGGATATGTTGACCGACGATGAAAGCTATTCGATGGATCTTGAAAAGAATATGCATAAGGCAATTAAAAAGGTTAGTGATGATTTCGAGAGAATGAAATATAATACTGCCATTGCAACAATGATGAGCCTTGTGAATGATTTTTATAAGCTCAACAGAGTAACAAAAGGTGAATATAGAACGCTTATAAAGCTTCTCAATCCTGTTGCACCGCACATTACTGAAGAACTTTGGGAAAAATATGGTGACGGCAGAATTTTGGCAACACATGAGTGGCCGGAGTTTGACGAAAGTAAAACTGTTGATGATGAAATTGAAATAGTTGTTCAGCTCAATGGTAAAATCAGGGGTAAGTTAATGATTCCTGCGGATTTATCTCAAGAACAGATGCAGGAAATGGTTCAAAGCAGTGATGAAATAAAAGCTTTAGTTGGAGATAAGCAAATCATTAAGGTTGTTGCAATTCCTAAAAAACTCATTAACATAGTGGTGAAATAACATGAACTTTAAAGATGAATTTATAGAAATTTATAAAAGTAAAATTGTGCGAGATGGTGCAGATAGGCTATTGGCTCATCTGGAGTCGCCTGCATGTGATTTCTTCACTGCTCCGGCAAGTGCCAAATTTCATGGCGCATATGAGGGTGGCTTGGTTGAACATAGTCTTAATGTTTATGAGTGCCTTTGTGATTATCTTGCAAGAGAGAGGGTTCAGGAACTTTATGGTCTTGAAGTTAGTGAGGAGACCATTGCAATTGTTAGCCTTCTTCATGACTTGTGTAAAACAAATTTCTATAAGAAAAGTTTCAGGAATGTGAAAGACGAGAATGGTGTTTGGAATAAAGTGCCGTCATATGAGATTGATGACCGCTTGCCATATGGACATGGTGAAAAATCGGTTTATATTATATCGGGGTTTATGAGACTTACTCGCGAGGAGGCATTTGCAATCAGATATCATATGGGATTTTCAGGTAACGAAGACCCTAGAAATGTGGGAAGTGCATTTGAAATGTTCCCGCTTGCTTTTGCATTATCAACAGCCGATATGGAAGCAACGTATTTTTTAGAAGGTAAATGTTAAAAATATAAAAAGAATAAGCCCGCCATTTTGGCGGGCTTTGGCTAAATATTTAGTTTGGGAGTGAGATTATGAAGAACGGTTTTTTTAAAGTGGCAGCAGCAACACCTGAAGTAAGGGTGAATGATACAAAGTTTAATAGCGAAAACATAATTACAAACATTAAGGAGGCTGCACAAAACGGAGCGAAAATAGTTGTTTTGCCGGAACTGTGCATAACCGGATATACCTGTGGTGATTTGTTTCTTCAAAGCTCAACCATAAATAATGCAAAAAATGCACTTAGTGAAATTTTACGCAAAACTGCAAAGCTTGATGTGCTTTTTGCAGTTGGCCTGCCAATTTTGTGCACAGATAAACTTTATAACGTTGCGGCTATTTGTAAAAATGGTAAAGTTTTAGCATTCGTGACAAAAGCAAATCTTCCAAATTATTCCGAGCTTTCAGAAACAAGATATTTCAATATACTTGAAAAAAATCAAACAGTTAAGTTTGATGGATATGATGTTCCCATTGGACCTAAGTTTATTTTTTGCACAGAACAATTTGAAAACTTAAAGATTGCTTGTGAAATAAGTGAGGATATGTGTGTTTCGTCACCGCAATCTGTTGAACATGTAAAAAATGGTGCAACAGTTATATTGAATCTTTCGGCAAGTAACGAGATGGTAGGTAGGTCAGCTTATCGAAAAATGTTGATTTCGTCAAACACGGCAAGAAATATATCTGCCTATATTTATGCAGATGCGGGTGAGGGCGAGTCAACAACAGATGTGGTATATTCGGGTCATAATATAATTAGCGAATGCGGAAAAATTTTAAAAGAGGCAAAACTCTTTCAAAATGGCATAACATATGCTGTTATTGATGTTGAAAAAATAAGTCTTTTAAGAAGAAAAAATACTATATTTAAAAATAAAACAGACGAGACTTATCAAAGAATATATTTTGATATAAATGAAGAAAAAACGGAGCTTGACTTTGTTAATCCCAGACCGTTTATTCCGTCTGATGAAAAGGTGCTTTTTGAGAGATGTGAAAATATTTTGGCAATGCAATGTGCAGGACTTAGAAAAAGACTCAAACATATTGGACTGAAAACAATTACCCTTGGAATTTCAGGAGGACTCGACAGTACTCTTGCGTTGCTTGTTGCAGCAAAAACATTTGATAGTCTTGGAATTGACAGAAAGGGTATTGTTGCTGTTACTATGCCGTGTTTTGGAACAACTGACAGAACATATAAAAATGCAAAGTATCTTTCTGAGCTTCTTAATGTTACATTAAAAGAGGTTAATATTGCTGAATCTGTTATTCAGCATTTAAAAGATATTGAGTCACCAATAGAGGAGCATGATGTTACATATGAAAATGCTCAGGCAAGAGAAAGAACACAGGTGCTCATGGATATTGCAAATAAGAATGGCGGGATAGTAATAGGAACAGGTGATTTGTCGGAGTTGGCTTTAGGTTTTGCGACATATAATGGCGACCACATGTCTATGTATGGTGTTAATTGCGATGTTCCTAAAACGCTTATAAGACACATTGTTAAACATGAGGCGGATTTATATGGTGGTGAAATCAAAGAAATTCTTTATGATGTTTTAGACACACCGGTTAGTCCGGAACTTTTACCGCCTGAGGAAAGTGGAAACATAAAACAAAAGACGGAAGATATTGTTGGTCCTTATGAATTACATGATTTCTTCTTGTATAATATGATCAGATTCGGCTTTTCAAAGTCAAAAATACAACGCATGGCAGAAGTTGCTTTCAAAGATGAATATAACGAGGCAACGATTGAAAAGTGGCTCAGTATGTTCTGCAGAAGATTTTATGCAAATCAATTCAAGCGTTCAGCTCTTCCCGACGGACCTAAAATAGGCACAGTGAGTTTATCACCCAGAGGCGATTGGCGAATGCCATCAGATGCTATTTTTGAAGAATAATTATTAAAAATATGGGGGCTTATATTATGAAAAACATGATTGAAATAGTTGAGGAAAGAAAACAGGAGCTTTTTGAAATATTATCCAATCTCATCAAGTTTGATTCTCAGAATTTTGGCTCATATGGTTTAGAGAAAGAAATTTCCGAATATATTCGTGATGAAATAAATAATATGGGATATACCGCAGATATGTATAGTCCTTTGGATATTGATGGTTTTGAAGAGCATGTTGATTATTGGCCTAATCGTACACTTGAAAACAGATATAATGTTAGTGTTGTTATAAGGGGCAAAGATTCTTCAAAACGAATTATGATAGCTGCGCATAATGATACGGTTCCGATTGCGGATCTTTCAAATTGGGATGTTGACCCTTTAGGCGGTGAAATAAAGGACGGAAGAATATATGGCAGAGGTGCATGCGATGATAAATATGGAATTGCGGTTATGATGCTTTTGCTAAGAATTTTCAAAGAAGAAAAAATCATGCCTGAATATGATTTAGTATTCACTGCTTTTTGCGATGAGGAATATGGTGGCAGCAATGGTGCGCTTGCAGCATGCCTTAGATATCCATGTGATGAATATGTTATTCTTGATTGCAAGAGCGAAATTTGGAATTTGGCTTCAGGCGGTGGAGAATTTAAGGTTTACATAAAGAGCGAAAAACCACTCAGCTGTTGTGCACCAATGCTTGAAGGATTAAACATTGTGAAGGCTGAGCTTGATGATTTTAAAGAAAGACGTAAAACGGAGCTGAATGAACTTGAAGAATGCCGAGGAACAATCATTCCTGAAACGGCAACAAGACTCATGGAAATTCGTTCAGGAAATGAAGGATTTGACCTTAATCAAGGACTTGTTAAGGTTTGCTTTTATACGGCAAAGACAAAAGAAGAAATTTTTGCAGAGTTTGATGAGATGGGAAAAACACTCTCTGAAAAGCTTGAGGCAATAGGACTTAAATTTGTGAAAATTGAAATGACAACGAGATTTTTCCATTTTGGTAGAAGCGAGAAGAAAAATCCTGCCCTTGATGCAATGCTTAAATCAGGAAGAGCTGCTGCAAATAAAGAAATCAGGGTTGTTGCATCATGCCTTTCCGACCTTTCGATTTTCTTAAAATATGGAAGTCCACGGGCATTTGCTTATGGTGCAGGCAGAAAGTTTGATGAAATCGGTGGTGCTCATCAACCAAATGAATTCATTGAGTGTAGTGACTTTTTGGAGTTTGCTAAAACAATTGCAAATTTTGTTACACTTGAGTTTTAAGAGGTTTATTAGTTTGGAACACATATAAAGCATAAATAAAATCTCTTGACGTATTATAGTTGGAGATGTATAATTAAGTTAATTCTTAAAGAAGATATTATTATATTGAGGTGGAAAAAATGCGAGATACATCACTTGTGATAATGGCAGCAGGGATGGGCAGTCGTTTTGGCGGACTAAAACAAATTGAGCCCATTGGACCAAAAGGCGAAGTTATATTAGATTTTTCTGTATATGATGCGGTTAAAGCAGGTTTCAATAAAATGGTATTTATAATACGCAGAGATATTGAACATGATTTCAGAGAAATAACAAAAAAACGTATTGAAAAAATTGTTGACGTTGAATATGTGTTTCAGGATATGGATAAGCTTCCTGATGGATTTAACGTTCCGGAGGGCAGAGAAAAGCCATGGGGAACAGGCCATGCGGTTTTCTGCACTGCAGAAACGGTGAAAACACCGTTTGCACTCATTAATGCTGATGATTATTATGGTCAGAGCAGCTTTAAAATTTTGCACGAAAGCCTTGTCACAAGCGATGATACTTGTATGGTTGGTTTCCGCCTTGGAAATACGCTTACAGAGAACGGAACTGTTTCACGAGGGGTTTGTGAAGTTGAAAATGGAATTTTGAAAAGCATTACTGAAAACACAGCTCTTGATAAAAACAGCGGAATTCCGCTTGATAAAATTGTATCAATGAATATGTGGGGATTTATGCCAAGCATTTTTGAAAACATTCATAATGATTTTGTGGAGTTCTTGAAAAATATGGAAAATCCATTAAAACAGGAGTTTTACATTCCGTTTGTTGTGGATAATATGATTAAGAAGAACGGAACAAATGTCAAGGTTTTGGAAACAGATGAAAAATGGTATGGTGTAACATATAAAGAAGATAAGGAAGTTGTTGTTAACGCAATGAAAAAAATGATTGCAGGGGGATATTATATTGGCTTGTGATTTAGTGGATATATGTTCAAAATTTGATGTTGAAACCAGAATTAATGCATATGGTAATGGACATATTAATGACACTTATTTGTGTGAAAGTGACCCGATGTATATTTTGCAGAGAATTAACTCAAAGGTTTTCAAAAAACCGTTTGAGGTTATGGATAATATATATCGAGTTACTGAGCATCTGAAAGAAAAAATCAAAGCTGTTGGTGGAGATGTTAATAGAGAAACATTGACTGTAATTAAAACCAGAGACGGAAAAACTTGTTATCAGGATGAAAATGGCGATTATTACAGAATGTATGTTTTTATCGAAAATTCTTTGAGTTATGAAATCGTTGAAGAACCAGTCCAGCTTTATCATGCGGGGAAAGCTTTTGGAAGGTTTCAAAGAATGCTGGATGATTTTTCTGCGGACAAATTGTTTGAAACAATTGTAGATTTTCACAACACTCCTGAACGTGTTAATCAATTGAAATCGGCAATTTCTGATAATGCGGTAGGAAAGCTTGCGGATGTTGAAAAAGAGGTGAATTTTGCACTTGAATATTCAAAATATGCATCAGAAATAACTGATGCAATGGCAAGTGGCGAGGTTCCACTCAGAGTTACACATAATGATACTAAGCTCAATAATGTTTTGTTTGATGATAAAACAAAGGAAGGCCTTTGTGTTATAGACTTAGATACTGTTATGCCGGGTTCAATCCTTTATGATTTTGGTGATGCATTAAGATTTGGCGCATCAAGTGGAACGGAAGATGAGCAAGATTTAGATAAAATCTGGTTTGATCTTGAAAAGTTTGAAGAGTTTACAAGTGGTTTTCTTGGCGAAACTTCTGATTGCTTAACAAAGAAAGAAATAGAGCTATTGCCAATGTCAGCACTTCTTATGACATATGAATGCGGAATACGCTTTCTGGCGGATCATTTAAATGGTGATACATATTTCAAAATTCACAGAAAAAATCACAATCTTGATAGAGCAAGAACACAGTTTAAGCTGGTTAAAGATATCGAGAGTAAATTTGACAAAATGATAAAAATTATTCAAAAATATGTTTAAAAAAAGAGGCAAAATTTATGCCTCTTTTTTATTTTTGCTCTAGGTTAAACCATGCATTTATTCCAAGATATTTTGCAGAATCACCCAGTTCTTCTTCAATGCGCAAAAGACGATTATATTTTGCTGTGCGGTCACTTCTGGAAGGCGCACCGGTTTTTATTTGGCCAGAATTTGTTGCAACTGCAATGTCTGCAATGGTTGTGTCTTCGGTTTCTCCGCTCCTGTGCGATGTGACGGCGGTGTAACCTGCCCGGTTAGCTGTTTCAATTGCATCTAATGTTTCACTCAAGGTGCCTATTTGATTAACCTTAATCAGAATTGAATTGCCAACACTGAGCTTAATACCTTTTTTTAAGCGTTCTGTGTTAGTTACAAATAAATCATCTCCAACAAGTTGAACTTTATTGCCAAGACGTTTTGTGAGCATATCCCAACCTTCCCAATCTTCTTCTGCCATACCGTCTTCGATTGAAATTATAGGATATTTTGATACCCAATCTGCCCAAAAATCCACCATTTCTTCACGAGAAAGTAATTTGCCGGTTTTCCAGAAACAATATTTACCACTTTCGTCAATTTTTTTTGCTTCCTCATACATTTCGGTTGAGGCAGGGTCGAGCGCAATCCTGAAATCGTAATAAGGTTTAAAACCTGCTTTTTCAATTGCTTCAACAATTAACTGCACTGCAGATTCGTCATCAGATAAATTAGGGGCAAAGCCACCCTCGTCGCCAACTGCCGTTGAAAGACCTTTTTCCTTGAGCAATGTTTTTAAAGTGTGGAAAACCTGAGAACACCAACGAAGGGCGTCGCTGAATGTTTTAGCGCCAACGGGCATAATCATAAACTCCTGACAACTTATTGAGTTGTCGGCATGTTTGCCTCCGTTTATTATGTTCATCATTGGAACGGGCAGAACATTTGAGTTCACTCCGCCTAAATATTGATAAAGACTCAGACCAAGTGCAGCAGCTGCAGCTTTTGCACAAGCGAGAGAAACACCCAGAATAGCGTTCGCACCAAGCCGTGATTTGTTTGGCGTTCCGTCAAGATTAATCATCATTCTGTCGATATCGTTTTGGTCAAGCACATTAAAGCCGAGAAGAGCATCTGCAATTTCGTTATTTACATTCTCAACAGCTTTTTTAACGCCGTTTCCCATATAGCGTTTAGTGTCACCGTCTCGCAATTCACAGGCTTCAAAAGCACCTGTTGATGCACCTGATGGAACTGCAGCACGGCCAACATAGTCGCCTTCAACATATACTTCAACTTCGATGGTTGGATTACCCCTTGAATCCAGAATCTCTCTTGCGGCTATTCCTTCAATGGCAATATAATCCTTCATGTTTAAAGTCCTCCCTGAAAATGAAAATTATAGGTTAAGTATTCCCCGAAGAAAATTTACTATTCAGTTAGTTTTCGGACAAACTTTTTTAAAATCAGACAAAGGTTTTCAAATTCAAATAAAATGCTGGTTAAAACACCTTTTTTTAAAAATTAAAAGTATTAGTGGGGGGTTGATTCGACATTTATCTTGCAGGCCAATTTGTATAATTAAAAAAACATATATTTTGATTATACAAAGGAGGAAGCAAAAAATGGCGGAATTAGAAATGGCAACCTATAAACAGGTTGAACACGGAGAAAAAAAGTCTCAAGGCTATAAAAAAAGAATTATAAAGTTGCGACGGGATGTTTTAATAAGAATTCTTGGTTTTTTTCTTGCCATGGCAATGCCTATGCCCGGTGTTGCACCTTTTGGCTTATCATTTTTGGCTCAGGAAAGGAAAATATCGTTTAGAGCAATCATCTCTCTGGTTATGATAAGTGCCGGCAGCATCGTGGCTTGTGAAAGAATTGGGGCGGCAAAATATATAGGAGCAGGTGTGATATATGTTTCGGTGTTATTTGTGCTTGAAAAAGGCGTTAAGATAACGGAATTTACAGCGGGTTTAGTTGCAGGAATTGCAATTATTGTTTCGGGAATGGTTAGTTGCATTTGGCAAGGTATAACGGTTGAAGGCGTTTTGCTCTTATTATGTGAGGGCGCAGCAACCGTGGCAGGTGCACTTGTTATCGATAAAAGTTGGGATTTGAGTACAACAAATAGCATTTCGGCGGAAAAGTTGACCGGAGAGGAAAAGCTCAGCCTTGCTTCTGTTTGCGCGATATTGCTTATGAGTTTAAAGGAAATTTATATAGGCTCTGATTTTTCTTTGATAAATGTCGCTTCAGGACTTGTTTTGCTGATTATTGCTGCAGGTTGCGGTGTTAGTTATTCAACCGGGGCAGGGGTTTTGCTTGGATTACTTTGTGGGATAGATAGTGATTATTTTATGCCCGTGCTTGGTGCTTTTAGCTTTTGTGGATTTCTGTCAGGGGTGTTTTCTAAGTTTGGAAAGGGTGGCGTGATTGCTGGAATTATACTTGCGAATGCAATGTTGATTGTATATACAAATGGTGCTTTGAAATCTATGTTGACTATTTATGAGATTATGGCTTCGTCCGTTATATTTTTGTTTATCCCAACAAAGAGTATAGCAATGATAAAAAATATTATTTGCTTGAAGGAAGGGGATAAAGAAAATATATTAAAAATTAAAGATGGGTTAAGAACAAGACTGAGGGCAATTTCAACTTCTTTTGAAGCCATGTCAAAAACACTGGATAAATTGTCGGATAAAGAGATGGAGGCAAATATAACAGATGTTGCAACGTTGTTTGATATAGCAGCTGATAAGATATGTCGTGCATGCCGTAAAGCTTCGATTTGTTGGGGAAAGGATTTTAATTCGACCTATCAGTCTCTATTTGGACTCTTGGAAACAATGGATAGCAAAGGGACTGTTGATGAAAAGGATGTTAATGAATATCTTCGTTCAAAGTGTTCAAACCTTACTAAGCTTCTTGCTGAAATTAATAAACAATTTGAAATATATCAGGTCAGAAGAGTGTGGAAAAGCAGATTGACCGAGAGCCGCGAACTGGTTGGTGAGCAACTTTCGGGAGTTTCGCAAATAATAAGTGGATTGGAAAAAGACCTGGAGGGCGGAACAAGATTTGATAATGTTTATGCAAATGATATTCGCATAAAGCTTGAGAATAAGGGAATAAAGATTCGGGATATGAACGTTATTCAAAATAAAAGTGGTAGATATACTGTTGAGATGTTAGTTAAAAAATCACATATGCGAAACAATAGCATGTTAACAATAAAGCGAGTAATGCGCTCAATTTTTGGATGTGCGGTTTCGATGAATGAGACTCATCTTGCGGATGCGGGGTTGGTGCGTTTGAGCTTTAAAGAAGAAGAAAAATTTCAAATTGAAACGGGACATGCTGTTGCTAAGGCATCAACTGCCAGTGGAGATAACTTTAAATTTGCCAGACTTAGCTGCGGGAAATACATAATAACATTGAGCGACGGAATGGGAACAGGAAATCGTGCAGCCAGAGAAAGCAGGGCGATGATTGAACTACTTGACAGTTTTCTTCAAGCAGGATTTGAAAGTAGCGTGGCTGTTAAAATGATAAATTCGGTGATGATTATGAAATCCGAGAACGAGGCTTTTGTAACGATAGATATGTGCATAATTGATTTATATACAGGAGAGGTTGAATTCATAAAGAATGGAGCGGAACCAAGCTTTATAATGAGAAAGAATTTTGTTGAAGAGATAAAAGCGTCATCGTTGCCGGCGGGTATTATGGCGGGGACAGAGGCGGATGTTATATCGGATGCAATTTGTGATGGGGACACGCTTGTTATGATAACTGATGGAGTTGAAAGCAAAAAGAGGGGCAACGAATGGGTTAAAGGCTTTATTGAAAAAAATCGTAGTCATGCCACGGCAGATGATCTGGCAAAGAGTATATTAAAGTTTGCCATTGAGGAAAATGACGGTGAGGTTTTGGATGATATGACGGTTTTGACGGTTAAAATTAAAACTAAAAACGAAGTTGCACTGAGTGCATAAAAAGAAATAAATGAAAAACAGCCATGATCCAAATGGCTGTTTTTTAGTGTAGAATTTTTTAAATTTAATTTAATATCGATAGAACGACATTTCCTTGATTTTAACTTCACATATTAACAATAAGGAAGTTATTTCTCTTCAGTTAAACCAAAACGTTTTCTGAACTTGTCAACACGGCCGCCCGTATCAACTAACTTCTGCTTACCGGTATAAAATGGGTGGCAAGCTGAGCAAATTTCGATAGAAACATTTTCTTTTGTGGAACCGGTTTCAATAACGTTTCCGCAAGCACATTTAATTGTTGTTTCTTTATAATCCGGATGTAATCCTGCTTTCATCTATATTTCACCTCTTTCTTTCGAAGGTTAGTAGCTTTTTTAATTAGCAAAAATCATTATAACATATATTTTTAGTAAATGCAAGCTATTTTTTTATATTTTCTATATTTAGGATAAAAATTTTATTTAAGCTACTTGAAATCGAGTAATTTTTCGCTTATCTTTGCAAATTATAACACATAAATATTTGAAAATCAAGATATTCAGAAAAATTATAAAATTCCATCCTTTTAATGTTGTTAGAGAAATTCTTTATTTCTTATGGTAATATGCGTTATATGCTTATAGTTTGGCAGATGGGCACAAACGGAGTCTATATCTGCTCTGAGTTTTGATTCAAGCTCGTCCTTGTTTGTTTTATAGTTATTGCCAACATGTATGTGTGCACAAAGACCAGATTATTCGCTTAAAGAATTTTGAGGATATAAGAAACAATATTTTTTTAAAAGCATAACACAAAAAGGTGAAAATGGAGGATTAATTATAGTTAAGCAATTTATATTCACAGATTAGTTGGTCATATTTTGTTTGCTCTGACTGGATTTTATATATATAAAAATCAATAAGTTTAGGTTCTGTTACGTTATTAAAATTTTCCATGGCACACAGAAGTTCTGATTTGGTGTGTTCGATGTTTTGCTTTAGTTCTTGCAAGTGTAACTCGTGTGTTTTGTCAACTTTTTTCTGCATTGAAATTATGCGGTCGAGCATCGAATTAAAATTAACTGATAGGTTTGATAAAGCCATATGTTTCATCCTTTCTGGATTTATATTATTTATATGTATATATTATAGTCATGAAATTCAAATATATTCCAAAAACAGGGTTTGAACGAAATGTTTCGGTGGCAACGTAGTGGATAAAGGCAGGAGAAAACAAACAGTTTTAAGTGCATAAAAAAGAGTTGTATATGATACAACTCTTTTTTTGTTAAGAATTTGTAACAACGCTTGTATATTTACAAATAGTATGATATACTAGTTATAATTGCATAGTTATGCTCATTTGCATGATAAACTTTGGAGGCTGGATTATGAGTTTCAAATCTTTTGTTGAAAAAATAATAGGAACATATAGCGACAGAGAACTTAAGCGCATTGAACCAATTGCACAGAAAGTTCTTGATCTTGATGCTGAAATGACGGCAAAAACTGATGCTGAGCTTCGTGCGATGACTGATGAATTTAAGGAGCGTCTGGCAAAAGGCGAAACACTTGATGATATTTTGCCGGAAGCGTTTGCGGTTTGTCGTGAAGCGGCGTGGCGTGTGCTTGGTATGAAACATTTCCCGGTTCAGATTATTGGAGGTATTGTTTTGCATCAGGGCAGAATCGCAGAAATGAAAACAGGTGAAGGTAAAACATTGGTTGCAACTCTTCCGGCATATCTTAACGCGCTTTCAGGACAGGGGGTTCATATTGTAACCGTGAATGACTATCTTGCAAAGCGTGATAGTGAATGGATGGGAAAGCTTTATAATTTCCTTGGACTTTCAGTTGGCTTGATTATTCACGAGAAGAATAATGCGGAAAGACGAGAAGCATATGCGGCAGACATTACTTATGGAACAAACAACGAGATGGGTTTTGACTATCTGCGTGACAATATGGTGATTTATAAAGAAAACAGAGTGCAAAGAGGTCATAACTACGCTATTGTCGATGAAGTTGATAGTATTTTAGTTGATGAAGCGAGAACACCGCTGATAATTTCGGGAATAGGCGATAAATCAACAGCTCTTTATGAGCAGGCAGACCTTTTTGCAAAAACACTTAAATGTCGCAGGGTTGTTGAGACAGATAGCAAAGAAGAGGCAGAAGAAGTTTATACAGATGTTGATTATGTTGTTGACGAAAAGGCAAAAACTGCAGTTCTTACTCCTGAGGGTGTGAAAAAGGCAGAGAGAGCCTTTAATATTGAAAATCTCACAGATCCTTCAAATATGACAATTTCGCATCATATAAACCAGGCGCTCAAAGCGAATGGTGTTATGCGTCTTGACCGTGACTATGTTGTTAAAGAAGGTCAGGTGGTTATTGTTGATGAATTTACGGGCAGATTAATGTTTGGCAGACGATATAGCGATGGACTTCATCAGGCAATTGAGGCAAAGGAAAGAGTTACGGTTGAAAATGAGAGTAAAACACTTGCAACAATAACTTTCCAGAACTTCTTCAGACTTTATGGCAAGCTTTCGGGTATGACGGGAACTGCACAAACCGAAGAGGATGAATTCCAGGAAATTTATAAGCTTGATGTTATTGTTATACCAACCAACAAACCGCTTATGCGTGAGGATTTACCTGACCTTATTTATAAAACAGAAATGGCAAAATTCAATGCAGTTATTTCTGAGGTTGAGAAAGCGCATGAAAAAGGTCAACCGGTGCTTATTGGTACGGTTTCGATTGAAAAATCAGAGCTTCTCAGCAGTCTTCTTAAGCGCAGGGGAATAAAACACAATGTGCTTAATGCAAAGATGCACGAGAAGGAAGCAGAGATTGTTGCGCAGGCAGGTCAAAAAGGTGCAGTTACGATTGCAACCAACATGGCAGGTCGTGGAACTGATATTGTGCTTGGCGGTAATGCTGAGTTTATGGCGAAAAAAGAGATGGAAAAAATGGGCTTCACTCCGGAATTGATTGTTCAGGCAACAGGCTTTGCTGAGACGGATGATGAAGAAATAATTAATGCACGCAAAACATTTAAAGAGCTTAATGAAAAATATAAAGCAGAAATAGAGCCTGAGCAAAAAGCAGTTTTAGAGGCGGGCGGACTTTATATTATGGGTACTGAGCGTCATGAAAGCAGACGTATTGACAATCAGCTCAGAGGTCGTGCGGGACGTCAGGGAGATGTTGGTAAATCAAGATTCTTCTTATCACTTGAAGATGATTTGATGCGTCTTTTTGCAGCAGATAAAATTAACAGAATTATGGAACTTGTTGGCTTTGATGAAAGTGAAGCGATTGAAAGCAAATTGGTTTCAAGCTCAATAGAGACTGCTCAGGCAAGAGTTGAGGGCAGAAACTTTGATATCCGTAAGCATGTTTTGAATTATGATGACGTTAATAATCAACAGAGAGAAATGATATATACTCAACGTAATGAAGTTCTTGATGGTGCAGACCTTAAAGGAACAATTGAAAAAATGATGAGAAGCGTTATTGAAAACATCATAATCCGTAACACAGGCGGAGCGGTGAATGCTGAAGATTGGCAGTGGGAGTCACTTCGCGAGCAGCTCAATCAGGAGTTTATGCCATTTAAAGACGGTGAACTTGAATTTGATGCCCATGATATTGACCATATGACTGTTGAATCATTAACGGAAATTATTGAAGAAATAGTTAAAGAACAATATGCAGAAAAAGAAGAAATGTTTGGAGAAAACATTCGTGAAGTTGAGCGTGTGATTCTTCTTCGCGTC
Source organism: Clostridia bacterium (assembly GCA_045576435.1). Lineage (GTDB taxonomy): Bacteria > Bacillota > Clostridia > Monoglobales > Monoglobaceae > CAKSIW01. The sequence continues at coordinate 6,855 of JAZNGL010000124.1, read as the reverse complement.
GTTGATGCAAAATGGATGGACCATATTGATGATATGGAACAATTGAGGCAGGGAATTAATCTTCGTGCATATGCTCAGCGTGATCCGGTGATTGAATATAAATTTGAAGCAATGGATATGTTTGATGAAATGATTGCAACAATTAAGGAAGAGACAATAAAGCATTTGTTTCATGTTGTTCCGCAATCGCAGATTGAACGTAAACAGGTTGCAAAGCCAGTTGCTGAAAATCTTGGCGGTGATGGAACTGTTCAGAAAAAGCCTGTTGTAAAAGGCGAGAAAATTGGCAGAAATGACCCGTGTCCTTGTGGCAGCGGAAAAAAATATAAGCATTGCTGCTTAGATAAGGATAAGGCTTAATAAAAAAAATATCTTTGAGGATGTGATAATGTGATAGAGTTTGATGAATATAAGCTTGAGCTTGACGGAATGAAAAAGGATATTACAGATTTGAGGGATTCACTTTAACATCGAAAAAACGATGTCAGAAATTTCAGAACTTGATGAGCAGACAATGGCACCTGATTTTTATAGTGACATGGATGCCGCAGGCAAAATATTACAAAAAATTAAAGGCCTTAAAAATAAAATTGAACGCTACGATGCGCTTTATGGTAAGTGGGAGGATTTAACCACTCTTGTGAGCCTCGCGATTGAAGAAGAGGATGTTTCTGTTTTAGATGAGGTTAAGACCGGTTTTCGTGAGCTTTGCAATGAGCTTGCATCAATGAAACTCGAAACTCTGCTTTCGGGCAAGTATGATTCCAATAATGCTATCCTCACGCTTCATGCGGGTGCTGGCGGAACTGAGGCGCAGGATTGGTGTGAGATGCTTTATCGTATGTATACTCGTTGGGCTGAGCGCCGAGGCTTTAAAATTGAAACACTTGATTATCTTGATGGTGAAGAAGCGGGAATAAAAAGTGTGACCTTCCAGATTGAAGGACTTAATGCTTATGGTTATGCAAAATGCGAAAAGGGCGTTCATCGTCTGGTCAGAATTTCACCATTTGACTCGTCAGGCAGACGTCACACTTCGTTTGCATCTCTTGATGTTATGCCTGAGATTGATGATAATATTGAAATAAACATAAATCCTGAGGACCTTAAGGTTGACACATATCGTGCAAGCGGTGCGGGAGGTCAGCATATCAATAAAACAGAGTCTGCAATCAGAATAACACACATACCAACCGGTGTTGTGGTAACATGCCAGAATGAACGTTCTCAGCATAAAAATCGCGATACTGCGATGAAAATGCTTAAATCAAAGCTTGCAGAAATTGCAGAGCGTGAACAAAAGGAAAAAATTGAGGATTTGAAAGGCGTGCAGATGGAAATCGGTTGGGGAAGCCAGATCCGTTCCTATGTTTTTCATCCATATAGCATGGTTAAAGACCATAGAACAAATTTTGAAACAGGAAACACGGGTGCTGTTATGGATGGTGATATTGACGGATTTATTGATGCATATCTTACCGCCTTGTCAAGAGGCGAGCTTGAAAAGTAAAAATTGAGAGGTATATAAAATGTTTGAAAAACTATCGTTTATTGAAAAACAGTATGAGGACCTTGCTACAAAAATAAGTGACCCTGCTGTGATGGCGGATATGGATGTTTGGAGAAAACTTTGCAAAGAACATTCAGATATGACGCCTATTGTTGAAAAATATAAGGAATATAAGGCAAACAAAAACACAATTGATGATGCAAAAATGATGCTTGATGACCCTGAAACCGACAAGGAATTTAAGGAAATTCTTCAGGACGAAATTCTGGAGGCGAAGGAGAATATTGTGCGAATTGAGGAAGAGTTGAAAGTTTTGTTGCTTCCAAAAGACCCCAATGATGACAAAAACGTTATCATGGAAATTCGTGGCGGTGCAGGCGGAGATGAAGCAGCTCTTTTTGCAGGGAGTCTTTACCGTATGTATTCAATGTATGCTGAGTCAAAAAGATGGAAAATTGAGGTTATGAACCTTAATGAAATTGGTATTGGCGGCATAAAGGAAATTTCGTTCATGATTGAAGGTCAGGGTGCATATAGCCGTCTTAAATATGAAAGCGGTGTTCATCGTGTGCAAAGAGTTCCTGAAACTGAGTCACAGGGCAGAGTTCACACGTCAACGGTTACTGTTGCGGTTTTGCCTGAGGCGGAGGAGGTTGATTTTGAAATCAATCCCGCAGACCTTCAGATTGATACTTATCGTGCAAGCGGTGCTGGTGGTCAGCACGTTAATAAAACAGAATCTGCAATAAGAATCACGCATATTCCAACAGGTGTGATTGTTGAGTGTCAGGATGAACGCTCACAACATAAAAATAAGGATAAGGCAATGAAGGTGCTTCGTTCAAGATTATATGAGGCAGAGCTTCAAAAACAACAGGATGCCATTGCAGCAGATAGAAAAAGTCAGGTTGGAACCGGTGACCGAAGCGAAAGAATCAGAACCTATAACTTCCCGCAGGGAAGAGTTTCAGACCATCGAATAGGCTTGACTCTTTATAAGATTGAATCAATAATGAATGGTGATATTGATGAAATAATTGATGCGCTTATCACAACAGACCAGAGTGAAAAGCTCAAGTTACAGGCAGAAAACGCATAAAGAAAGAAGTTTTTTTTGATGAAAACTATAATTTTTGATACGACAACTGAAGATTTAAAGAAAGCAGCTAAGCTTATTAAAGATGGAGAGACTGTTGTCATCCCAACCGAAACGGTATATGGTTTGGGCGCAAATGCACTTTCAACAGATGCCGTTTCAAAGATATATAAAGCTAAGGGAAGACCGTCTGATAATCCACTTATTGTCCATATTTCAAGCTTCGATGATGTTGAAAAAATCGCACTTGAGGTTCCGCAAAATGCGAAAATCTTGATGGAGCGTTTTTGGCCGGGCCCGCTTACAATAATTTTCAAGAAGAAGAACTGTGTGCCGGATATTGTGTCTGCAGGGCTTGATACTGCTGGTATCAGGATGCCTGAAAATGAGGTGGCACGACGTTTTATCAAAGAGTGTGGTGTGCCGATTGCGGCACCAAGTGCAAACATCTCGGGAAAACCCAGTCCCACATCGTTTGAAGATGTTTTTGAAGATATGAATGACAGAGTTGCCGGCATAATACATGGTGAGCCTTGTGGCGTTGGTGTTGAATCAACCGTAATTGATGTTAGTTGTGAAATACCAACTGTTTTAAGGGCGGGTGGAGTTTCTCTTGAAGAGTTAAAGGATGCTCTGGGTGAGGTCAGAATAAGCAGTGATGTTGGTGATGATGGAATACCGAAAGCTCCGGGTATGAAATATAAGCACTATTCGCCAATCGCACAGGTTTATATATTGAAAGGCAGTGTTGATGATGTTGCCGAGTTTTTAAAAAAACGCAGCAAAATTCGCAGAACAGCGGTTATAGCATTTGATGGTATGGAAAACTTTTTCCCTGATAATGTTGAGTTTTTATCCTTAGGAAATAAAGAAGATGCCTCAGAGGCGGCGCAAAGGCTTTTCGCAATTCTTCGTGAATGTGACAGACGCGGTGTTAAAGAAATATATGCACCGGAAATTCCTGATGATGGACTATGGCGAGCTGTGAAAAATCGGCTTTATAAAGCGGCGGCAGGAAGAATTTTAAGTGTTAAGGATGCAAAGAGTATTCTTTTTGTATGTACCGGAAACACCTGTCGAAGTCCAATGGCGGAGGGCATTTTTAATTCAATGAACAAAAATGCTGTGGCGGCATCTGCAGGAATTTTTGCAGAAAACGGAGCTATGGCAACTCCAAATGCAGTTTTTGCTGCATCAAATGAAGGTGCAGATATAAAAAATCACAGTGCAAGTCTTCTCACAAAAGAAATGCTTGATGGTGCAGATTTGGTGCTAACAATGACACAAAGCCATAAAAGGAGGCTTCCTGCTGATGAGAAAATAATGACTTTTGCTGAATTTGTGGGAGCAGATATTGAAATAGCTGACCCTTATGGCGGAGATAAAGAAACATACATCAAATGTGCAAAGCAGATTAAAAAACTTATTGAGATGATGAATTTATGATAGAATACGAAATGATGAATGGCGAAGCTATTGATGGCATGGTTGAAATTGAAGAACAATGCTTTAATTCGGGTTTTGCCCGTCAGACTTTTGAAAAGGAATTAGAAAATAAGCTTTCACTCTATGTTGTTGCAAAGGAAGATGAAAAAGTGCTTGGCTATGCGGGAGTGTGGAACATATGCGGTGAAGCCGACATTATGAATGTTGGAGTACACAAAGAATTCCGCAGATGTAAAATTGCAACAAACATGCTCAAGGTTCTGATTGAAAAATGTCGGGAAGCTGGTGTGCGGGCATTTAATCTTGAGGTGAGAAAAAGCAATATGAAAGCAAGAAGGCTTTATTTGTCCCTCGGTTTTGTTGAGGTGGGGCTCAGAGAAAAATATTATAATGGTATTGAAGATGCTGTTTTAATGAGATTAGAATTTACGGAGGATGCACATGAAAATACTTGCGATTGAAAGCTCATGTGATGAAACTGCAGCAGCTATAGTTGAAGACGGAACACATGTGCTGTCTAATGTTATAAATACGCAAATTGATTTGCACAAGCAATATGGCGGTGTTGTGCCTGAAGTTGCATCACGAAAGCATATCGAAAATGTGAGCGGCGTGGTTGACAAGGCACTTTCGGATTGCAATATGACTCTTGATGATGTTGATGCAATAGCCGTAACTTATGGCCCCGGACTTGTGGGTGCTTTGCTTGTTGGCGTTTCAACGGCAAAGGCACTGAGCTTTGTGACAAAAAAACCATTGATACCTGTTCATCATATCAAGGGACATATTTGTGCTAATTATATAGAGCATCCTGATTTTGAGCCGCCCTTTGTGTGCTTGGTGGCATCTGGTGGGCATAGTCATATTGTATATGTAAAGGACTATAATACATATGAGGTGCTTGCGAAAACGAATGATGATGCGGCAGGAGAGGCATTTGATAAAGTTTCGAGAGTTTTAGGACTTGGTTATCCGGGTGGTCCTGCAATACAAAAATGTGCAGAATATGGAAACCCCGATGCAATCAGATTTCCTAGAGTTAATATGGGAGATAGCGGATTTGATTTTAGTTTTAGTGGAGTTAAAACAGCCGTGCTAAATTATATCCATAATGCTGAGCAAAAGGGGATTGAGATCAATAAAGAAGATGTTGCGGCATCGTTCCAGGAGGCAGTTACAGATGTTTTAAGCCGCCATCTCATAGATTGTGCAGAAAAACATGGTGTTTCAAGGATTGCTTTAGCGGGCGGAGTTGCAGCAAACAAGCCTCTTCGTCAAAGAGTTGAAAAACTTGCAGAAAATAAAAAAATGAAATTTGTTTGTCCATCTCTTGTTTATTGCACAGATAATGCAGCAATGATAGGGTGTTGCGCATATTATGAATATAAGAACGGAGTTTTGGCGGATATGTCGCTTAATGCGGTTGCAAATCTTCCATTACAGCCGATAGATAAGGAGAATAGCGCATGAATGCAATTGTTTACACAACAAACACAGGATACACAAAGCAGTATGCCGAAATGCTTTCAAAAAAGACAGGAATACCATGTTTCTCGTTTGATGAGGCAAAGGGATGGCTCGTTGATGGATTAGACGTTATTTATCTTGGTTGGATTATGAAGGGGACAATTAAGGGGTATAAAGAGGCCGCAAAGAAGTATAATGTGAAACTAATATGTGCGGTTGGGATTGATGCAAGACAGGAACAATATGAAAACCTTAAAAAGATAAACAAGGTTGGAGAAACACCATTTTTTGTTTTGCAAGGAGGCCTTAATATTTCAAAGCTTTCAGGTATGCAGAAATTAATGATGAAGACAATGATAAAAATTATTGGTGATAAGCTTGAAAAGAAGTCCGATATAACTGATGATGAAAAAAATATGATTGATTTGCTCAAAAATGGTGGAAGTCGTGTTAGTGAAGAAAAGCTTGAGCCAATCATAAAGGAAATTGAAGCTTTTTGAGGTTTAGAATAAAATATTATTCTAATATTTTTTGAAATATTTCAACTACCTTGAATTTGATTTCAACAGGAATTGCTCCCTTTGATTGACCTGTTATCAGAGCATATTCCTCATCGGGAATAGAACTTTTGAGCTTTTGTCGGCTTTCTTCGGAAATGGAGACAATTCCTTCGGTGAAGCATAGCGGTGGATACATAACGCACCACCAATTTTTGCCTTTTCCTGAGCCAATTTCAACGCGAACGGCATTATATTTGCCCGAAGGCAACATTATATTATCGTATGTTTTGGTCGGGAATGAGAAAAAGCCAATTTTAACAGTTGTGTCATAGTTGAAACCATGAGCTTTGATTTCGTCTTCTGCAATTTGAGTGATCAGGTCGATGTTTTCTGAAGCGGAACAAAGAGCATCGTTTGGGGTTTTAGCATTTTGGAATATTGAAGAGGCATCTTTTAAAAGACGGTCACGCACGGCAAACTTTAAGGCTTGGTCTTCATCTGAGTCACTGTTTGCAACAATATGGAGCCTGACAACAGAATTTGCGATGTTGCGGCTTGTGTTTTGTGCATATGATAATAAAAATGAGAATAGTAGTGTTAATGTAGTTGTTAAAATTAAAAAGTGAGTTTTGTTTATGTATTTCATAATTTTAGAACCTTTCGTTTTATTTGATTATGATGGGAGTATTAACAATTCGAGAATTATTTATACATTAACATTTTAGGAGGAACAAAATTAAATGGCTAAATTGAATGTTTGTATATTATTTGGTGGAGCATCAACTGAGCATGGAGTATCTGAAATTTCAGCGTCAGCAGTGATTGACAACATAGAT
>JAZNGL010000123.1:0-22008 GCA_045576435.1 Clostridia bacterium | reverse complement strand
CACCCTTAACAGCTTCAACACGTCTGACATCAAGACGAACAGACGCATAATATTTTAGCGCACGACCACCCGCCGTTGTTTCAGGATTTCCAAACATAACTCCAACCTTTTCACGAAGCTGATTAATAAAGATCGCAGTTGTGTTTGATTTGCTTACAACGCTTGTTAGCTTTCTGAGAGCCTGTGACATAAGTCTTGCCTGGAGTCCCACATGTGAATCCCCCATGAGTCCTTCAATTTCCTGCTTGGGAACAAGAGCTGCAACAGAATCGATAACGATAACATCAATAGCCCCAGAACGCACAAGCTGTTCTGTTATTTCAAGTGCTTGCTCACCGGTATCAGGCTGAGAAACGATCAAATCATCAATCCTTACACCAAGTTTTTCAGCATAAACAGGGTCAAGCGCATGTTCAGCATCAATAAAGGCCGCCTCGCCGCCCAGTCTTTGAGCCTCTGCAACAATATGTAACGCAACCGTAGTTTTACCTGATGATTCCGGACCATAAATTTCAACAATACGTCCTCTTGGAACGCCACCGATACCCAATGCTATATCAAGCGACAAAGACCCTGTTGGTATTGCTTCCACTTCTGCATCCGCTTTTTCGCCCAAACGCATTACTGCACCTGCACCAAATTGCTTTTCTATCTGACTAAAAACACTTTCAAGCGCTTTTCTTTTTTCATCTTGCATTTTCTCTCCGCCTTTCAAACCAATCACAAGCATTATTTTCTTATGATATAGGCATACATTTTATGTTTTAATAATAACATATTTGTTATCCAAAGTCAAGAAATAATCTAAAAAGCACCTTCCAATTATTAAGCAAAAGATCATGCTTTTATTTCGCATAAAATAAATCAAACTTATATGCCTTTTAAAACAAATAAATCCTCTTATGTTATCATAAAAAATAACATAAGAGGATTATTATAAACCCAAATATCAAATGTTTTTATTTTAAATTATTGGGGAAAGTATTTTTTTCAGACTCTCTTCTCTGCATATGATACATTTCTGCGTCACCTTCAAATTCTGCAGGTATTTCCTCATCATCTTCAAAGGTTTCCAGATTATCTTCTTTTTCAGCCGTTTCTGTATCTTCTGTCACAATTTCACCATCATCGTCTTCATTATCATCACTCGAATTATCAACAATTATTTTGAGTGGCTGCCACGGTGGCAAATCAACCACATCCACTTCCCCTCTATCAGTTTTAATTTTATCGACCACAACAAAGGCTCCAAATGCCAAAACAATAACCAACAAAAGTGCTGTAATAATATTCCAACCTCTCAAACAAAACAACCCCTATCTATTATGAATTTGTTATAATTATCCTAAAATCAACAAACAAATATTTTTATTCCAAAACTCGTGAGAATGACCATCGCTATCACAAACAAATATTTAATTATTCCAACCGTCAACGCTATATTACACAATAACTTCGCTTTATTTGAATAACCTAAAGCTCTGTCTGTGTTTCCCAATGTTTTTTCCGTCTTTGTGAATCCCGAAAACACAATCGCCACCGCACCGAGCACTGAACTACATAGGATTGTTGTTATTAGTGCATAAAGAAAATGGTCTTTAATGGATTCTTTTTCCGTCTTTTTATTCACTTTTGAAGATATCATTTCTGTTTTTTCCAATTGTATTAAGGAATCATTTTCGTTATATTTTACGCTTTTACCTCTTAAAAAAACAGGAATTTCATCAAAATTATAATTACATCTAACGCAAGCACTTGCCTCGTCTAAATTATCTGTTCCGCATCTTGGACAAAACATAACTTTCATATCCTTTCTGCTAATATCGAAACATCATCTAATATAGACTTCGACAAAAATTTCAAAAATCCTTTAACTTTTTTCTTTTTATATCCTTTTAATTTTTTATAATTTTTTCTCGCATTTCAGATAAAATTCGTTTTTCTATTCTTGACACTTGCACTTGTGAAATTCCTAGCATTTCTGCAATCTGTGATTGAGTTTTTTGTTTGAAATATCTTAATATTATTATTTTTTGTTCTCTCTCAGGAAACTCTTCAAGAATGTCCCTGATCAAAAGTCGATTTACTATACCTCCTTCATAATCCTCAGTGGATTCTATTTTTTCAAGAAGTGTTTTGCCTTCCTTGTTTCCGTCTGACACCGTACTATAAAGTGATTCTGGTTTTATCCCCGCTTCAATTGCAACAGCCAATTCTTCTGCCGAAACACCCATGCGTTTTGACAATTCCTTGATTGTTGGTTCGCAATTATTTTCTCTTATCATTATTTCTCTTATCGCCATAGCCTTTATTGAAAGTTCTTTAACACTTCTGCTAACTTTTATTATTCCATCATCACGAATAAATCTCTTTATCTCTCCCATAATCATTGGAACTGCATATGTTGAAAATTTAACATCATAACTTGTATCAAATTTTTTTATTGACTTTATCAAACCAATGCACCCAATCTGAAATAAATCCTCGGGCTCATGACCACGATTATAGAATTTTTTAACCACACTCCAAACCAGACCAAAATTTTCTTCAACAATCATATTTTGTGCTGTTTCATCGCCAAGACGTGCTCGTTCAATTAATTCAACTATGTCTTCATTGTAATTCTTCTGCACCTTTGCCATCCTCTCTGCTATACCTTTACCAATTTTTTCATGGTAACCGAAGTTCCAACGCCCAATGTTGATTCAACAATCAGTTCATCCATAAAGGTTTCCATAACAGTGAAGCCCATTCCACTCCTCTCATCATCTGTGCATGTGGTATAAAGCGGTTGCATCGCTTGTCCAACATTTTCAATTCCAACGCCTGAATCTGAAATGGTTATTTCAATACCATTTCCAATAATTTTTGCAACAATACAGATAGTTCCTTTCATTTCTTTATATCCATGTACAATTGAATTTGTAACCGCTTCTGAAACTGCGGTTTTTATGTCTGCAAGTTCTTCAATTCCTATATCAAGTTGTGCCGAAAAAGCGGCAATAGTCGCTCTCACAAACGCTTCATTACAGCTTTTTGCCGGAATTTCCAATTTCATATAATTTTGCATATTTACCTCCCATTTAATGACTACAGTCAAGTATTTTTTTTAATCCCGAAATTTCTAATATCTTGTCCACCTGTGGTTTAACCCGAATAAGCATTGTTTTTCCACCACGCGCCTTTATTTGCTTATATCTGCCGACTATCACGCCAATTCCCGAGCTATCCATGAACGTAACACCATCAAAATCCAGGACCAGATTAACTATATTACGTAATGTGATTTCTCTATCCATTTTTTCTCTCAACTCCGTTGCCGAATGATGGTCAATTTCGCCATTAAGCTTCACGACCAGTGTTGTTCCAATGTTTTCCATTTTTATTTCCATTAAAATACCTCTCTTTCTTAATAAATTTCTTCTGCAATATAAACTTCTTTAATTTTATCATCTTTTCCTATGCCTATTTTAAGTTTCGTATGCCAAAAAAACGCACAAAAAAACAGTCAACTTCATTAGTTGACTGTTTTTTACTTTTTATTATAAAATTTCTGTTTTTTATAGCTTGCTAAGACTTTCCAAAACTTTTTCAAGCATTTCTTTATATTTAATACCCTTGAGGCGTTCCTCCTCAACCACTGCTGCAGGAGCCTTATCCGTGAAACCTTTATTAGAAAGTTTACCCTCAACACGCTTAATTTCACTTTCAAGCTTTGCTTTTTCTTTTGTTAAGCGTTCAAGTTCCTTTTCTTTATCAACAAGTTCATCAAGAGGAAGGAGTATTTCAGCCTTATTAACAACCACAGAAACTGCATTTTCAGGAACGCTCGTTTTATCTGCCAAAATCTCAACAGACGATGCTCCTGCTAACTTTTCAAGAAAAGCTTCTGCTTTAGCAAAGATATCCGCACTTTCAGTTACAACAAAAAGTTTTGTTTTCTTTGATGGCGGAACATTCATCTCATTGCGAATGTTTCTAACACCTTTTATCGCATCCATAATGATTACCATTTCTTGCTCTGCCATAGCGTCTGATAATTCCTCGTTATAAACAGGGAAACTTGATATCATTATGCTTTCACCATCATGAGGAAGTGCCTGCCAGATTTCCTCTGTGATAAACGGCATAAATGGATGAAGAAGTTTGAGTGTGTTTGAAAGCACATATGTTAATACCTTTTGGGCAACAATATTGCTCTCGCCCTCAACTGAAAATCTTGGCTTAACAAGTTCAATATACCAATCACAGAACTCATCCCAGATAAAATCATAAAGTTTTTGAACTGCTACGCCGATTTCATATTTATCAAGATTTTCTGTAACCTCGCGAACAAGCTCATTATATCTGTGAAGAATCCATCTATCCTCAACCTGGAGCTTTGATTTTTCAGGAAGTTCATTCTTTTCAATGTTAAGATTCATCATAACGAAACGTGATGCATTCCAGATTTTGTTCGCAAAATTACGGCTTGCCTCAACTCTTTCAATATAAAATCTCATATCATTACCCGGTGAATTTCCTGTTGCCAAGGTAAATCTTAATGCGTCTGCACCATATTTATCAACAATTTCAAGAGGGTCAATACCATTACCAAGAGATTTACTCATCTTTCTGCCTTGACTATCACGAACAAGTCCATGAATATAAACATGCTTAAATGGTTCTTTGTTCATATGTTCAAGTCCCGAAAAAATCATTCTTGCAACCCAGAAGAAAATTATATCATAACCAGTAACAAGAACAGATGTTGGATAGAAATAATCGAGGTCATCCGTTTTCTCAGGCCAACCAAGTGTTGAGAAAGGCCAAAGAGCTGAACTGAACCATGTGTCCAAAACATCATCCTCTTGCTTAACTTTTCCGCCACATTTAGGACATGTATCAATATCATTTTTTGAAACGGTCATTTCACCACACTCAGCGCAGTAAAATGCAGGAATTCTGTGTCCCCACCAAAGCTGACGAGATATGCACCAATCATGCACATTTTCCATCCAGTTCATATACGTTTTAGAAAACCTGTCAGGAACAAATTCAACATCGCCATTCTTAACAACTTCAATTGCACGTTCTGCAAGAGGCGGCATTTTAACAAACCATTGGTTTGATGTGATTGGTTCAACTATTGTTCCGCAACGATAACACTGTCCAACATTATGTGAATGTTCCTCAACCTTAACCAAAAGGCCTTGAGCCTCGAGGTCTTCTATCATTGCTTTTCTGCACTCATATCTGTCCATGCCCTCATATTTGCCGGCATATTTATTCATTGTTGCATCGTCATTGAGCACTTTAATCTGTTCAAGATTATGACGCTGACCAACCTCAAAATCGTTAGGGTCATGAGCAGGTGTTATTTTAACACAACCTGTTCCAAACTCTTTATCAACATATTCATCTGCAATAATTGGAATTTCTCTGCCAACAAGTGGTAAAATCAATGTTTTTCCAACAAGCTTTGAATATCTGTCGTCATCAGGATTAACCGCAACCGCAGTATCTCCAAACAAAGTTTCAGGACGTGTTGTTGCAATTATAACAAATTCATCACTATCCTTAACAGGATATTTAATGTGCCAGAAATTGCCACCTTGTTCAGCGTATTCAACTTCAGCATCAGAAAGTGCAGTTGTGCAGCAAGGACACCAGTTGATTATTCTGTTACCACGATATATTAATCCCTTATTATATAAGTTAACAAACACCTCACGAACAGCCTTTGAACAACCCTCGTCCATTGTGAAACGTTCTCTTTCCCAGTCACATGACCATCCAAGCTTATTGATCTGGTTTATTATTCTGTTACCATATTGTTCTTTCCAATCCCAAACAAGCTCCAAAAACTTATCACGCCCTAAATCATGACGTGTGAGTCCCTTTTCCTTGCGGAGATTTTCTTCAACCTTAATTTGTGTTGCAATTCCCGCATGGTCGGTTCCCGGAACCCAGAGCGCAGCATATCCCTGCATTCTTTTTGTTCTTATGAGAATATCCTGAAATGTCTCATCAAGAGCATGTCCCATATGAAGCTGACCTGTTACATTGGGAGGTGGTATCACAATTGTGAATGGTTCCTTGTTTTTATCTATCTTTGTATGAAAATAACCTTTTTCTACCCAATTTTTATATATTCTGTCTTCAACCGCTTTGGGTTCATATGTTTTTGACAATTCTTTTGCCATCTTGAACAATCCCTTCGTTTAGTAATAATTTCTCACATAAGAGACATTATAACAAAACTTTTCAGTTTATGCAAGTCTTTGTTTAATTTTAGTGTTTTTTCTATTATTTAACTAAAATTTTCTTAAAATCCTCATATGCCTTATCCCACGCGTTTGTGTTATTTGGCTCATATTCTTTTATATCAAAAGAGTTCTTGATAATTGCTCTTGCTTCTGAAAGATTTTCAATCTCACCAAGTGCCATCATCTGCACCGCAATATTTCCAAGAGCAGTTGCCTCAATTGGTCCTGCAAAAACATGAGTATTGCAAGCCTCTGCAGTCATACGACAAAGAAGTGGATCCTTAGTTCCGCCACCAACAACATGAATGCAACCAAAATCCTTGCCTGTTAATTCTTTAAGATTAAGGAATGCATTTTTATATTTAAGTGCAAGACTCTCATAAATGCATCTCACAATCTCACCGATTGTCTGCGGAACATATTGACCTGTTTTCTCACAGAATTTCTGAATATGCTTTGGAATGTCGCCAGGTTTTCCAAATTCAGGACTATCAGGATCAATAAAACATTTATAGGGTTCACATTTAAGTGCTGCCTGTTCTAAGTCATTAAAGCTTAATTCATTGCCTTGCTTAATCCAAGTGCGACGTGACTCCTGTATGAGCCATAATCCCATTATATTTGTTAAGAACTTTATTTTACCATTATATGCTCCTTCATTTGTGTATGAAGAATCACAAGCCGCTTTGCTTACATTTGGTTCATCAAGCTCTGTTCCAAATAGTGACCATGTTCCGCAACTGATATAAACAAAATCTTTTTCTTTTGTTGGAACCGAAACAACCGCTGATGCTGTATCATGTGAACCAACAGCAATAACCGAGGCAGTATCAATACCAAGCTCCTCACATATATCTTCTGTGATATTGCCAACAACCGTTCCCGCAGGGATAATATCGCATAAAATATCCTTGGGAATTCCAACTTTATTTAAAAGCTCCTTGTCCCAATCTTTAGCATATGGATTAAGCATCTGCGAAGTTGATGCAATTGTGTATTCGTTTTTTTTCTCACCTGTTAAGAAATAGTTTAAAAGGTCGGGCATAAATAGCATTTTGTCCGCTTTTTTTAAAATATCAGGTCTATATTTAACAAGATAATAAAGTTGGAAAAGTGTGTTGAAGTTCATAATTTGAATTCCTGTTTTTTCATAAACACTCTCACGGTTAACAACCTTAAAAAGTTCATCAGGCATATTATCTGTTCTGGCATCACGATAATGAACAGGATTTCCAATTAAATCACCATTTTCATCGAGTAAACCAAAATCAACGCCCCAGGTGTCAATACCAATTGAATCAAACCCACCTGCAAGCTTTGCCTTCACAATACCCTGTTTAATCTGGTCAAACAGATAAAGAACATCCCAATAAAATGTACCTCGTACATTCACTCCGTTATTTGCAAAACGATGAATCTCGTTAAGCGTTATTTTTCCATTTTCAAGCGTTGCGATAATTCCTCTCCCGCTTGATGCTCCTAAATCAAATGCAAGAACTTTCTTCATTTTATTTCCCAATTCCTTTTAACTTATATTTTTTAATTCTTAAATCATTCTTCGCTTTCATCAATTTTTATAACTTTTATCTCATTTTCTTCTATTTTTTCCTTGAGTGCTCCCTCAAGTTTAACATCTGTTATCATAAAATTAATTTTATCGAATGTGGTTAATTTAACAAATCCAACGCTTCCTAACTTGCTCTTATCACACAAGTAATATCTTGTTTTTGAGTTTTGAATCATTTTTTGTTTTATTCCACATTCCTGCTCATTGCTTTCAAGTATTCCCGCATTTGCAGTCACACCTTTGCTTGATAAAAACATCTTGCTTGCAAAATAATTTTCCTCAATGCTGTTTTCTGCAAGACTTCCAATAAAGGATTGATTTTGACTTGCAACACCACCAACTAAAATCAGCTTAACATGCTCACAACCTGAAAGTTCTGCCGCAACCCGCAACGAATTGGTTATAACAGTTATATTTTTCATGGATTTCAGTTCCTTCGCCATGAAAAATGTTGTTGTTGATGCATCAAGAAAAATCGTATCACCCGACATCACATATTTTGATGCTTCTTTCGCAATTTTTTGTTTAACCTCAACATTAAGCTGCTTTCTTTTTTCAAGAGAAATTTCATAAGTACCTTCATCAATCGGTACAGCTCCTCCATGAGTTCTCTTTAAACATTCCTGACTTTCAAGCTTTTCAAGGTCACGCCTTATCGTCTCCTCTGTTACCTTTAAATCATTGCTAAGACGGCTAACTGAAACAGCTCCCTCATTTCTGAGAATTTCAAGAATCTTTTTTTGACGTTCAAGTGCAAACACAATCTCGCCTCCTTATTTTTATAATTTTCTATACTATTTAATAGCAATTAAAATCTCATCAAGAGTTCTTTTAGGAACGGTTAGTGTTGCATTTTCATCCAAGAAATATTTTATATCACCGTTTTTCGAATCAATATACGTTGCATTTTGCTCGGAATATCCAAAAGCAATCAAATATAAGAGCTGAAATTTTTCATCAAGCTCTAAAAGTTCAGAAATTTTTTTCTTATTGATTGCACCAAGCCAACATGAAGCAAGACCCATATCCTCCGCCGCAAGCAAAATAATCGTTCCTGCCGCTCCCGCATCAATACCAAAATTTTCTTTATCTATGACTTCAGAATCGCCAATTATTGCAATATAAGCTGTTGGTTGTTCGTCCGTTGTTGGGGCATCTTCAGGATGATAACCCGACCACTTTGTATGTGGAAAAACAGATTTAACCATTTCTTCACTATTGATTATAATATATTTAAGTGGTTGTATATTGCCTCCCATCGGTGCAAATCTTGCATATTCAACAAGACTTTCAAGCAAACTAATCGGCACTTTTTTCTCTAAAAATTTTCGTCTTGTTCTTCTTTTTTTTATAACATCAAAAAGTTCCATAAGCTTCCTCGTTTCATCAAATTTCTATATTGCTTTATGACAATGCTTTTTATGGGTTTTATAAACTAATCCTTTTTTCTTATTATCTTAACCTTTGCTCCATTTTTGAGACCTGCAGCGTTTGCATCATCAGTATCAATGTGCATCTCAACATTAAAATCGTCACGAACTCTAACCTGAACATCATAAAAACGTGTTGGTTTTATTCCCTCAATCTCAACATCAACATAGTCATTGTCTGCTATTCCGTTGTTGAGTGCATATGCAGGGGTCAGATGGATATGTCTGTTTGCAATTATCACGCCTTCTTTGAGATAAACGCTTCCTTTAGGTCCAACAAGCACAATTTTCTCCGAGCCTTCAATTTTTCCCGATGGTCTGACAGGCGGGCTAACCTTCAAAACAAACGTATCTGTTCTTGAAATTTCAACCTGAGTGTTTTTGCGAACAGGTCCTAAAACTCTCACATTTTCAATAGATTTGAGCGACGGACCAACTAATGTTACAACCTCTTCGGATGCAAACTCCCGTCCCATAAGATATTTTTTAACTTTCAATTCATATCCTTTGCCAAAAAGAGTTTCCAAATCCTCTTGTGAAAGATGAACATGTCTTTGTGACACTCCAACCTTAATTTCGTCACTATCTATTCCATCAACTGCATTTATAACAGCCTTTGTTATTGCATCTATATCATACATAAGCAATCACCCTATATATCAAAAAATTTAAGTATTTCGGAATGTGGATTTGCAATTGCCTCACATCCAAAAATTTCCCCAAGTTCTGAAGCTTTTTCCTTACCAACCTCAAGTGCAGTCGAAACTGCAGAAACATTCCCCGCAATAATGAGTGTAACAAGGCGTCCACCAAGTCTTTTTTCCGTGTGAATAATTCTAACATCAGCTGCTTTAAGCATTGCGTCTAAGCCCTCAATTGCTGCAACTAAGCCTTGAACCTCAAGTAATCCTATTGATTCCATAAACGCCTAATCCTCCTCCATAAAGTTCTTTGGCAGTTTCTTGTTATACTTATCCTTGTTGATATCCAAAAGATATGCAAGATTTTCGACACCCTCACCTGGATTTGGTATAATGTGCGAAACAATATATTTACCTTTTTCTTTTGCATATTTAACACCCGCATCAACAGCCGCACGAACCGCTGCAACATTTCCTGCCATTTTAATTTCCATAACAAGAGGTGCCGGCACATCTGCACTTTTAGGACGGTTTCTGTCAAATGCAATTATTTTAACATCTGCCGCTTTAGCACAAACATCAGCAACGCAAACCGCCGTTGTAAAGCTATATACTTCAATCATTCCTAATGCTTTCATATATCAACAATCCTTTTCTGTTTTATCTAAACAATATGTAATCCGTCTGCCATCACACATCTTCTTTGACGAGTGAATGAACGTGCAGAAGTTAAGCCTTCACCTGTTGGGCCTGCAATTGTGAAGGTTGTGTGACCCTCACCGCCCGCACCAATACCTGCATATGATGGCGCATTCTTAACAAAAATTGTAGTTTCAACTTCTCTTGCAAACTTTGTTAATCTATCAACATTCTTCGAATGAATATGTGCAGAGTGTCTGTTCCCGTGTTCGGCCTTAACTGCCATTTTAACTGCCTCATCGAAGTTATTAACTCTGACAATCGGGAGAATTGGCATCATCATTTCAACCTGAACAAATGGATGCATCTCATCAGTTTCGCAAATAATCAGTCTTGGGTCCGCGTCAATTCCAAGCTCTTTCAGGAATTTACCTGCATCCTTTCCAACCCACTTCTTGTTTATTCCAAACTTTCCATCCTTTTCAATTAAAGCAACTTTCAAAAGCTTATCAACCTTGTCACCTTTTAAGAGATATGCACCATTTTTCTGCATCTGGTCAATAAGCTCATCTGCAATTGATGAAAAAGCAAAACATTCTTTCTCTGCAATACAAGGAAGATTGTTATCAAAGCTTGAACCATTAACAATATCAATAGCCGCCTTTTTGATATCAGCAGTATCATCAACAATAACAGGAGGATTTCCCGCACCTGCACCTATTGCTTTTTTACCTGACGAAAGAAGCATTTTAACAACGCCTGGTCCGCCCGTTGCAACAAGCATTTTAACAAGTGGCGAGTTGACCATTTCGTTTGAAGTGTCCATCGTTGGATTTTCAACCGAAACAACCAGGTTTTCCGGTCCACCCACTGAAAGAATCGCACGATTAACCAAATCAACTGCATAATTTGCAACCTTTTTAGCATTCGGGTGCGGATTAAATACAACAGCATTTCCTCCGGCAATCATACCGATTGAATTGCAAATAACAGTTTCACTTGGATTGGTTGACGGCGTTATGCTTCCAATCACTCCAAAAGGTGCCATTTCAACTAGAGTAAGTCCACAATCACCGGTTTTAACCGATGGTGATAAATCCTCTGTCCCCGGAGTTTTATTTGCAACAAGCTGATGCTTGATGATTTTATCTAAAACTCTGCCCATACCCGTTTCCTCAACACCCATTTTTGCCATTACTTCGGCTTCTTCAAGTGTTAAACGACGTATAGCTGCAATCATTTTTTCTCTTTGCTCAACGGAATAATTTTTATATTGAATATAAGCCGCAGACACTGCATTAAGAGCCTCTGTCATTGTTGGGAAAACACCCAACTTTCTTTCAGTGCTTATATCCATACCACGAACAACACTTTCAACAATTTGAGTTATAACCTTTTCATCTAACATAATTTTAACCCTCAATTCTTTTAAACAATAGTATTCCAGATTTTTTCGTCCGGATTTGGTATAACTGAGCTATCAAGAAACATTGTTCCTGAGCCAACTTCATTCTTTGCTTTTTCAATTGCTGCATCAACCGCCGCAACTTCACCCGTGAGCAGCATATATGATTTTCCGCACATTCCACGTGCAATTCTGAGTTCAATCAAATGCACTTCAGAGGTTTTTGCCGCAATATCCGCCGCAAGTATTATTGATGCCGCCGAATATGTTTCAAGCACACCAAGAGCACGTTTATCGTTTATCTCAGCTGAACCATAAATCGCAGGAAAAATATCTCCATGCGGATTTCCCAAAACAAAACTATCAATCAATTTTGATGCAAATCTATTTTTAACAGTATCAATAGATGCACGAACTGCACTCAATTCACCTTCAATAAGAACGATATATTTACCGGGACAAACTACTTGTGCTTCAATAATTTTAACCTCTGCCGTTTTAATCATGATATCCGCTGCTTGAATTCCAACAGAAACAGTTGTGAATTCAGCCATAGCTAATGCTTTTCCCATAAGACTTTCCTCCAATCAGTTACTCTTGTGTTTTGATTATAACAAAACCGTCCCGAACAGCCTTAATTGTACCATTTATCGGGCTGTGTATATCTGCACCAAGTTCCTTGCATTCAGCAATTTTTTGACCTTTTTTGACAGATTCTTTTGCTTTGCAAACAGGAACCGCTTCTTGACCAATATGTTGCCTGAGGCTGATTTTAAGTTCTTTTGAGGATATCTCTTTTTCCACAAAAGGAGCCTCAACATCATATTTTGCAATATCCAATCTTGCAATAAGTCTTTCCATCGGCACAAGTCTATGTTTTCTTACCTCTTCAACACCAGTGAACTTAGGCTCAGCATCAGGTTTAATACCATTTTTACGTAGTTCATCTTTTGCAACGCCAATAAGACTTCCTGGTGATAACCCTTGCTGGCAGGCATACATCTCACAAAGTTTACATTGCGAACAATACATGCTATTTAAAACAGCAACCGTATCTTTTGTCATTCCTTTAGTTGCAGCACGCATAAAAGCATGCGGCTGAATTGGATGTCCAAGCAAATTTCTTGAACACATGTCTGTGCACATTCTGCACTGACAACATGTACTCATTCCACGATATATATTAATTTTTGTATTTGTTTTCTTCTTCATAACAACGAGGTGATTTTTAGGTAAAACAAGGATTGCATTAGTGGTTTTTGTAACCGTTTCCTTTCTGCTTGCAAGCCTCCCCGTCATTGCACCGCCCGAAAGCCATGCACAATCATCACTCGTTTCGCCGCCTGTCGCCTCAACCAATTTTTCAAAAGGAGTACCAATTGAAACTTTGAGCGTGCACGGCGTTTTCACTTCACCTGCAACAGTAATATATTTATGTGTAACAGGTTTGTTTTCCGTAATAGCATAGTATGTGTTAAGCATTGTTTCAACATTAAACACAATAACGCCCTCAGATATGGGTAATTTACCCGGTTTAACCACTCTTCCCGTGGTTTCATAAATAACAATAAGTTCGTCTCCGGCAGGATAAACCTCAGGTAGCTTTGCCACCTTCATATTTTTAAACTGGTTAAGCCTTTCCTCAACTTCCTCAATTGCTCTGGTATACGATGGTTTAATTGCAATAATTATGTCCTTTGCACCAACTGCATCGCGAACAATATTGAGTGCTTCAAGAATTTCATCAGTAAAATCTGATAATAACTGTCTATGCAGTCGAAAAAGTGGCTCACATTCAGCACAATTTAAAATAATTGTATCTGCCTTATCGCTAAGCTTTGCATATGACGGAAACCCTGCACCGCCAGCACCAACAACTCCGCACCTTTTCATTATATCTGCCAATTCTTTCATCTGCATACTGCACTCCTCCTTCTGTCACACCATCTGAAAAAACACTTCTATTTATCAAAGCAAATTCCGTCGTCAATAATACCTACAATTGCCGCATCTATTGGTGTTGTTTCTTTGTTACATCCAATTCTTGCAGCACTTCCTGTCGCAATAAGAACATATTCGCCGATTCCTGCTCCTATGTTATCCACCGCAACTAACTTTGAGTTTTCGTTGTTCATTCCGCAAACAATTTCAACTATCATAAACTTGCTTCCAACAAGGTTCTCATTCTTTCGGGTTGAAACAACACTACCGGTTACCTTTCCGATAATCATATAGCTAACCTACCTTTCCAAAATATCAAAAGTTATACGGATGCGGGATGAAGTCTTTACTTCACCCCGAAATCCGCAAATTGCCTTAAAATAAATTATTTAATTGTAGGCAAAATCTTTTCAACATCTGCATGAGGTCTTGGAATAACGTGTGTTGCAATAAGTTCACCGAGTTGCTGAGCGTTCTGTCCGCCTGCTTCAACAGCAGCCTTAACCGCACCAACATCACCACGAACCATAACACTTACCAAACCTGAACCGATTTTTTCAGTGCCTACCAAAACAACGTTTGCTGCCTTAAGCATTGCATCAGCTGCCTCTATTGCAGCAACCAAACCACGAGTTTCAATCATTCCCAAAGCTTCTTGTGACATTTTCTTTTCCTCCTTAATAACATTTGTTTTTGTTACTTCTTTAACTTCCTTTTTTTGAGGAGCTACTTCCTCTTTTGCTTTTGGTTTTACGTTTGCCATAGCTCTATACCTTAAAACTTCGGCAGAATTTTTTCAACATCTGCATGAGGTCTTGGAATAACGTGTGTTGCAACCAATTCGCCAAGTCTCTGAGCACTCTGACCACCTGCTTCAACAGCAGCCTTAACTGCACCAACATCGCCACGAACCATAACACTTACTAAACCTGAACCGATTTTTTCAGTGCCAATCAAAACAACCTCTGCTGCTTTAACCATTGCATCGGCAGCCTCTATTGCAGCTACCAAACCTCTTGTTTCTATCATTCCTAGTGCTTCTTGTGCCATTTTCTTTTCCTCCTAAATTTTATATATTCTTTTAATTAATTATCGCTACTTTAAGGCCTTCCATCTTAAGATTTGTGATGTGTGCCTCATTTATTTTTTCAAGTGGGAACTTATGAGTAATAAGTTCTGCCATCGGTATTCCGATTGCTTTTGCCCTCTTGAGAAAATCAAAAGTTGTTGCATAGTCTCTCAAGGTATAAACCCAAGAACCAACCAAAGTGATTTCCTTTGCGCATAAATCGAAATGCGGATTGATTGTTGCATCTCCACCATTGATGAAGAAGCCAAGTTCACAAAGTCCACCGCCACTTCTTATAAACTTATATACATTTCCATGTGCAATAGGTGAACCCGTACATTGGAATGCAAAGTCTGCAAGGTGACCGCCAAAGCTATCAGAAACCGCTCCTGCCAAAGCTTCAACGCCATCATAGTCTTTAAAGTTAACAGTTTTGTCTGCACCCATTTTTTTCGCAAAGTTAAGACGTTTTTCTTCACCATCAACTGCTGTGATATTCTCAATTCCCATTGTTCGTAAGATTGCGATACAGATAAGACCAATCGGTCCGCAGCCCTGAACAACCACACGGCTATTGAACTTCAATATACCCGTTGTTTTTGCTCTTTCAACTGCATGAATGAGAACTGCAGATGGTTCTATAAGTATTCTTGACTCAAGGTCAAGCTCACTAACATTAAATACTGTTGAGCCGCCTTTAACAACCAAATAGTCTGAGAACCAACCTTTAAGATGGTTATCCTCCTCATCTGGAATAAGTCCATAAACATCGGCCCCGCCCACGTTCTGCTTATTTAGGTCAAACATGGTTATGTCTGGGTTATCCTTAAAAATCATACAAGTAACAACTTTATCGCCTATTGCAAGAGGCTTGCCTGCACTATCGGTTTTAACGTTCTTACCCATTTTTACGATTTCGCCTGTGCCTTCATGACCAAGATTAACCGGAATAAGTCCAAATGGGTCACGCTTGAATTCATGAGCATCTGTTCCGCAAACACCACAACCTTCAACTTTAACTAAGATATCATCATCGCCAAGTTCAGGGATTGGATATTCTTTAACGTCATAATGTTCAAGAGCTGTGAGCATTGCAACACGGCTTGTTTTAGGAACTTCACCGCAAGATTTTGCTGCACATCCGCTTGAAGATGTACCCTGCATGCCCGCAATTACCTTTTTGACAATTTGTTCAATCTCATTATTGTTCATTTACTTTCGCTCCTTTCTTTTTTTGTTAAAATTTCTAAATTAATTTCTCAAGTTGTTTTGCACCGTAATCCGAAAGAAACGTATCCTGTTCCTCGGTTCCACCGCTAACACCTAAGCCGCCTATTATTTTTCCTTTATATATAAGAGGATCGCCTCCACCAAATATAACAATCTGTCCGTTATTTGTATGTTGAATACCATAAAGAGAGCCATTTGGTTGTGCTAAACCTTTAAGTTTTGAAGTAGGCATCTTAAGTGCCACAACGGTATATGCCTTATTTAGTGCAACATCAAAGCTTGCAATATATGAATCATCCATGCATTCAATAGCAACAGGTCTTGCACCTGTATCAGATACCGCAACAACAGCATTAACGCCCATTTCGGCAGCCTTTTTCTCAACCTCCACAATCAGCTTTCTGGCAATTTCCAGATTAACCGATTTAAGCTCTGAACCCTTCTTTAATTCTTTAGCAACAGCCTCTGCAATACGAGTCATCGTTTCATTATTCATTTACGACACCTCCGCAGATTATTTTCCAAGCTGAGCCATAACCTTTTTGGTTATCTCTGCAATAAGTTCTGCGTCATTTCCTGTGTCTTCAGAAATAGCACAGTCCGGAATTCCGCAAGAATGACAGTTCATAACGCCGTTCTTCTTGTTGGGGCAAAGGTCTGCAGGATGTTTACCTGTCATACCAAAACGTCTTCTAACTTCATAAAGCTTCTTTATCTGTTCCTTTGAGAATTCTTTTGGTCCTCCAAGTTGTTTTGAATGGAATAAAAGTTCTGCATAGAACTCAACTGATTCCATTTTGTGATAAGCTGCAAGAAGTGAATCTGAATATGTAAGTGCACCATGGTTCTCAAGGAGAACTGCATCATAATAAGGCAAATATTTCTCAACAGCATCCGGAATTTCGTTTGTTGAAGGTGTTCCATATTCTGCAATCGGAACACAACCAAGAGCGATAACCGCCTCAGGCATAATTGGTTGTGTTAGCGGAATACCTGCAATCGCGAAACTTGTTGCATAAATCGGATGTGCATGAACAACCGACTTAACATCAGGACGATGCTTATAAACTCTCAAATGCATCTTAATTTCTGATGATGGTTTAAAACCCTTGTTTGCCTGAAGAACATTTCCTTCAGCATCGATTTTACAGATATACTCAGGTGTCATGAATCCTTTACTTACACCTGTTGGTGTGCAAAGAAATTCATTGTCTGAAATTTTAACAGAAATGTTGCCATCATTTGCAGCAACCATTCTTCTGTCATAAATTCTTTTACCAATGTCGCAAATCTGTTTTTTGATCTCATATTCTGACATCATAATAAATTACCTCTTTTCTATTAATTTAAATCTTCTTTTATTTTCTTTGATTTGATTTAATTTTAGCACATTTGATCTTATATGTCAATGCTTTTTGTGGTTTTTTCTTTGTTTTTGTGATTTTTTATTTGTTTTTTAGTCTTTTAAATGGTTAATTAATTCTTCAATACCCTCACCTGTATATGCAGAAACAAAAAAAACCTTTTCACAACCCGCAAGCCTGAGCCACGCTGCTGCTCTTTCAGGATTTGCATCTTCGTGGTCAATCTTTGTTACTATGCCGATTATTTCTCGGTTAGCCTGTGCTGTGCAACATGGGCTATAAAGTGAATACTGTTCTGTTGCACTAAGAAGCAAACCAACTACATCAGCTTCATATGAATATAACGCCAACGCCCTTGCAAGAACCTTGTTTTCTGCGTATTCACCCGGGGTATCAATAATAACATCATGATAGTTTATGTATTGTGTTTTTTGATATCGGGGCTTGCCACCCTTTAAAACTTGTGTGAGTGTTGTTTTTCCACTCTCACTTCTGCCCACAAGCAACATCTTTCTCATTATGTTTTTGTTATTGGGCAAACAGTGAACCCAAGAGTTTTTTCAGAATATTCACAAAGTGCACGAAGCGCAGCATCAACCTCCGAAACCGTTCCTGTTACAATTAATGTTCCACTGAACCGGTCAACAAAGCCAACCTCAGCGCCCGATGCTTTAATTGCAATATCTGCGGCAATGATTGCGGTTTCTGCGGGTGACATTGTCACAATACCAATTGCCGACTTTGCATAATCCACATTGGGGTCAAGTCCTAATTTTTTATAGAGAATTTTATCAGGGTTTGCAATTATGTGAGCAAGTGTGATTTGCTTACCCGGCACAATTTCCTGAATTATTCTCATTTTATCTTGAAAATCATTTATATCAGGCATTTTTTAACCTCCTATAACACATTTGAGTCCTTTACTTTCAACCACACTTTTCAATTTTTCAATATGTGATTCAGGTATCAGTTCCAGATGTTTCATCTCATATTCTCTGCCTAGTGCCGTGTATTTATCTGCACCAAGCCTATGATATGGAAGTAAATGAAGTTCCTCAACACCATTTAACGTTTTTGCAAAACTTGCAATATCTGCAATTTCTTCTGCACTACAATTAAAAGTTGGGATAACCGGAACTCTTATTATGAGCTTTTTTGCTTCATTTGCAATTTTCCTTGCATTTTCAAGAATCAGCTCATTTGATCTTCCTGTAAACTTTTTATGTTTTTCCGGATTTGTGTGTTTGATATCCATTAAATAAAGGTCAAGGTTAGGCAACAATAGCTTTATTTTTTCGAAATCTGCACATCCCGTTGATTCAAGTGCAGTGTTTATTCCGCTTTCCTTACATGCCTTTAGAATTGCCGCTGCAAATTCTGCCTGAACAAGACTTTCACCGCCCGACAACGTTACGCCACCACCCGAACGACTATAATAAATCCTGTCCCTTTCAACAGTTTCCATAATTTCAGCAACTGTTACATCTTTGCCAACGACTTTTGTTTTGCCCTCCTGAATCATCTTTTCAATTTCAGAATTCTGTGATTCGGGATTGCAACACCACTTACATCTTAACACGCAACCCTTCAAGAATACTATTGTTCTGACACCGGGCCCATCATGCACCGAAAATCTTTGAACATCAAATATTCTTCCACTCGTTTTTAAATAGTTCTTATCCATATTAGAATCCTTTTTGTTCTGTTCTGTTAATAATATCATCCTGGAGCGATTTGGAAAGTGTTGTGAACAAAGCACTATATCCTGCAACTCTGACAACTAAGCCTCTATAGTTTTCAGGGTGTTTTTGTGCATCCAGAAGTGTTTCACGGCTAACAACATTAAACTGAACATGGCTGCCCTTCTGGTCAAAATATCCTCGAATTAATGTTACAAAGCTTTCGAGTCCTGATGTGCCTTTTAATGCAGACGGATGGAATTTCATGTTAAAGAGAGTTCCGTTAGATGCAATATAATGGTCAAGCTTTGCAACCGAATTTGCTGATGCAGTTGGCCCGCAAATGTCTCTTCCTGCAGACGGCGAAACACCATCCGCAACAGGGGTATATGCAAATCTTCCATCAGGCGTTGCTCCTGTTTGTGCGCCAAGCGGTACATTTGCTGAAACAGGATATAATCCTGCCTGGAATCTTCCGCCTCTCGGATTTGTATATTTCTCAACAGGTCTTGTGTATGTATAGGCAACATCCCTTGCAAATTCATCAATTTCAGGAATATCATTACCAAACTTCGGAACATTTTCAATCATTTCATGGATTTCTGCATATCTGCCTAAATTATTTGAAGCTCCGCCATCCTTAATTCCTATATATATATTAGCAATCTGTTCCTCGGATACGTTAATACCCTTATCTGCGAGTTCTTTAACAACACCAAGTGTTATCTTCTCGGCAGCTATACTATTTTCGTTTTTGCCAAAGTTATTTTCAAGAGCCGCTTTAAGTTCTGTAAGTGTGAATTTTTTCTCATCAAATACCAACTTTTTAACAGCATATAACGAATCCGCCATGTTAGCAACACCAAATCCCTGAGGACCTGTGAAGTTATATATTGCTCCACCTTCCTGAGCACTTTTACCACGTCCTATGCAATCCTTAATCATTCCCGAAAGGAACGGAAGCGGACATCTTTCAGCGTGTGCCAAATCAATTGCATTATCGGCATCCACCATAAGAGAAATCATATATTCACTCTGCTTTTTATATGCATCATAAAACTCATCAAAGGTTTTCATGTCTGCAACTTCGCCTGTTTTAAGGCCAACCTGAACACCTTTGTCAACACCGTTTGAGAAAACAAGTTCAAGAGGTCTGCACATATTAAAGAATGCTGCATCGTGCCAACCATCTGTTTTACCTGCTTTTTGCGGCTCAACACAACCTATTATGTTATATTGGCGAGCATCCTCCAAGGTAAGTCCACGGC
This sequence comes from Clostridia bacterium, assembly GCA_045576435.1. GTDB lineage: Bacteria > Bacillota > Clostridia > Monoglobales > Monoglobaceae > CAKSIW01. The sequence continues at coordinate 1,527 of JAZNGL010000123.1, read as the reverse complement.
TAATAAGCGCGGGAATGATTACCTCGTCATTGTAATAAGCAGGAAGTCCTATTCCTGTTCTCGTCAATTCTGCCGCTTTAATCAAAAATTCATGTGGCGACTTGTTCCAAACGCGAACTGATAGTGACGGTTGCGGCAACATAACATGCATCGACGCATTAATACACATGATTGATAAATCATTTGTTATATCCTCACCGTGCGCATTCTGACCGCCTGCAATCAAGTTCTGGAACATACTATATCCCGCAAAACCTTCAGCTGATGCCAAGTCACGAACTTTACTGAGGTCATTGAGTTTAATCCAGACACAATCCATTAACTCCTGTGCAAACTCACGGGTAATTTTTCCGCTTTCTAAATCCTTTTTAAAATATGGATACATATAAACATCAAATCTACCCGGTGAAATTGAGTGACCACTTGATTCGGTCTGTATGAGCATCTGAACAAACCAGAATGATTGACAAGCCTCATAAAAGCTCTCTGCGCCATTTTTAGGAACTCTTTCACAATTCTTTGCAATTTGCAAAAGCTCACCTTTGCGAACAGGATCTATACATTTCTCAGCAAGTTCATACGCAAGACGCGAATAACGCTCTGCATAATGTATTGCAGCATTAAAGCTCTCAATAACCGCATTTAAAAACGAACGTTTTTTGCAGCTTTCACCATCATTTTCATCAAGTGCTGCAAGTGCATCTTCCGCTTTCTTAACAATGCCGCTGAATCCTATTTCAAGAACCAAACCATAATCAACAGTAACATGCCCAACACCGTTATAGAAATAGTTTCCGGGTGTGAAAATATTGTGTTCAATTGCAAGAAGAGTTTCATCTTTCATATAGGACGCTGCAAGCTCACTTGTTGTTCTTCCCTTCCAATATTTATATGCCTCTCTCAAGCTTTTTCTTGTTTCCTCAGAAATTCGAAATGGGTCTGCACTACGGGTTTCAACCGTATCAAACTCGCTTTCCATCCATTCATATGAGAATTCAGGGAACACCTGACAACTTCTTGGCGCCTTTGTCGCACTACCAACAACAAGTTCATTATCCCTGATTGTTATCGGGATGTTTTCCAAAATATTACGGAGCGCTTTTGCTCTTCTTAATATAATAGGGAGTCCTTCGGTTTTTTTATAGCTTTCAGTAAGCAAAACTGCACGATCTGCCTCAATTTGAGGTGTTGTGCGGAATAAATCATCCTTAAGCTTATCAATACGTGGACTTTTTTCTATGTTTTCAGAATAAAATCTTGGCACAGAACATCAACTCCTTTCAAAACAAAAGCAATTTACCTTTTATTATTTTAAGAATACCACATAAACAAAAAAATGTCAATGCATTCAAAGAAAAAAAAAGAAAAATAAACAAAAAAAACAAATTTGATATGCACCCCAAAAGTTAGACACTTTTGGAGGTGCATATTTTTATGGGTAAAACAGGAAGAAAAAACAGAAACTACTCGCCTATCTGTTATAATGGATATGCGAGAACATCATTTGTGCTACAATGAGGTAGTAAG
>JAZNGL010000122.1:0-1963 GCA_045576435.1 Clostridia bacterium | reverse complement strand
TTCAGTTTAGTTTTCATTCCGCCTGTTCCTCTTCTGCTCCCCGCACCGCCTGCCAGAGCAATGATGCTTTCATCAATTTTTTCAATAACGGGTATCACTTTAGCATCAGGATTTTCTGACGGATTTGCATCATAAAAGCCGTCAATATCCGATAAAATAATCAAAAGCTGTGCATCAATCAACTCAGTTATATATGCCGAAAGAGTGTCATTATCGCCAAACTCCAGCTCATATGTTGAAATAACGTCATTTTCATTAACAATCGGGATAACCCCATATTCAAACATCGTTTCAAATGTGTTTTTAGTGTTTTGATACCTTTCCTCTTCGTCCAGAATAAACTTTGTTAAAAGCACCTGAGCTGTGCTATGTCCATATTCTGAAAAAAACTTATCATATATTGAAACAAGAGTTGCCTGTCCGATTGCTGCAAGCGCCTGTTTAAAACGCATTTCTGACGGTTTTTCACTTAAATTCAATTTACCGACACCCGCACCAACAGCACCACTCGAAACAAGTGCCACTTCAATTCCTCTGTTTCTCAAGTCGGAGATAACACGCACCAATCTCTCAATTTTTTTTATGTTAATTTTTCCTGTTTCATAAGTGAGCGACGAGGTTCCAACTTTAATAACAACTCTTTTCAAATCTTTAAATCTATTATAATCCATATTAAAACACCCTCTTTTCAAAATCAAATTAATTATACCCTTTGAGGCATGGAATGTCAATAAATATTCTCCTTTTTTTCTTTTATATATTGCTTTTGATATTTTTTAGGTGTATAATATCCTATATAGCTTAGAATTTACATATCAGGAGGAACAAAAAATGAAAAAACTCAACACCGTCTTTGTTGGAATTGGTGGCTATGGCATAACCCATATCAACTCTGCACTTGACGGCAAGGAAAAAGATATGGTTAATATATGCGGAGTGGTTGACCCACATCCTGAGAATTGTGCAAGATTTGATGACCTTAAGGCTCTTAACGTCCCGATATATTCAACACTTGAGGATTTCTATGCAGAACATAGTGCCGATCTCGCAGTTATTTCAACTCCGCTCCATTTTCATGCAAAGCAAATCAAAGCATGTATGGAAAATGGTTCTCATGTTCTTTGTGAAAAGCCTCTTTGTGGTGATGAAAAGGAAATTGACCTTATCGATGCTCTCATGAAGAAAACAGGCCAGCGTTTAATCATTGGCTATCAGTGGTCAACAAGTGCTCCAATGTGGGCTCTTAAAAAAGACATTATGGATGGTGTTTACGGAAAGATGAAAGCCCTTAAGATTATGGCTCTTTCTCCTCGAAAACGCTCATATTATTCTCGTTCATCGAGTTGGGCAGGCAAAAAATATGCAGCAGACGGCACTGCAATATTCGACAGCAACATAAACAATGGTTCAGCTCATTATCTTCATGCGATGCTCTTTATTGCAGGCGAAGAACTTTCAAGTGCTGCTATTCCTGTTAATATTTCAGCCGAAATTGCTCGCGGAAACAACATTGAAAATTATGACACCGCAATAGTTAACGCAACATTTTCAAATGGAGCAACGGGTTGTTTTGTTGGTTCTCATGCAGTGGATGGCGGTGTTTCACCTCTCTTCCATTATTATTTTGAAAATGGTCATGTTTTAATAAACTCTCTCGGTGCTAAGAATCAAAACATTCCTGAAGAAAATCAAACAGATATTGTTGGATTCAGAAGAATAGTCGGCTTTTTGAACGACGGTCAGGTTATTGAATATGGCAGCCCCGACAGAAGCGATTTCTCAATGCTTGAGCTTGCCATAAAAGTGGCAAACGGCGAAGATGTTAATTATTGCGGGCTTCATTGTGCCGCTGCTCAAACAAGAGTTATCAACTATATTCAAAAGAATTGTGAAATTTATGACCTCCCCGATGTTTTTGTTAATGAAAAAGATGTTAATGCATCAAAAGGTCTTTATGAATTAT
>JAZNGL010000121.1:0-4584 GCA_045576435.1 Clostridia bacterium | reverse complement strand
AAAAATAATTTTTTTGATAAAAAACTATTGTGTATTCTTTTGTTTTGGGTTATAATGGAAGCAATATATGATAAGGAGGGGTTTTTTTGAAGAAAAAAACACTTGTAAATTTAATCGCATTCTTAATAACTGCGATTATTGTCGCTTTATGCGCAACTTTCATCAAAACAACAGATCCGGAAGCCACCAACATGTATTATTCAACATTTGTTGCATTGCTTCCCCCGCTTGTTGCTATTGCACTCGCATTAATCACAAAAGAAGTTTACTCTTCTTTATTTACCGGCATACTCCTAGGTGGCCTTTTTGTTGCTAACTGGAATCCCGTTAGCGCACTTGACCATGTTTTAAACGACGGTATCATTTCTGCTATATCAGGTACAGCCGGCATCTTTATGTTTTTAGTAATACTCGGCAGTTTGGTTGCTTTAATCAACAAAGCCGGTGGTTCTGCTGCTTTTGGCAGATGGGCAAAGAAAAACATCAAATCACGTACCGGTGCTCTTATTTCAACATTTATTCTTGGTGTTTTAATTTTTATTGATGATTATTTTAATTGCTTAACCGTTGGTAGCGTTATGCGTCCTATTACTGATAATCACAAGATTTCAAGAGCAAAGCTTGCATATATCATAGATGCAACTGCTGCACCTGTTTGTATGATTGCTCCTGTATCTTCATGGGCAGCTGCAGTATCAAAATTTGCTGAAGGCACTGGATATTCCGGAATAGAACTTTTCATCCGTGCGATACCATATAACTTCTATTCTCTCCTGACATTTGTATTTATTATTGCAATTACTTTAATGAAGTTTGATTTCGGTTCTATGAAAACCCATGAATTTAACGCTATAAACAATAACGACCTTTTCACTTGCGGTGAAAGAGCTGCTGACAACAACGATACCGATGCTAATTCTAACGGAAAAGTAATTGATTTAGTTTTACCTGTAGTAATACTGATAATAACTTGTGTTATCGGATTGCTATATATAGGCGGATTCTTCTCAGGCGCAGACTTTATAACAGCTTTTGGTGATACTGATGCAACAATTGGTTTACCTTGGGGTGCTTTGATTGCTTTCGTTATAACAATCATATACTTAATTGCAAGAAAAGTTATTACATTTGAAGAAGCTATGGCATCTATTCCAAAAGGCTTTATAGCAATGGTTCCTGCAATTATTATTCTTACTTTTGCTACTGCTCTTAAGAATATGACAGGCCTTTTAGCTGCTGATGTATTCGTTAGAAACCTTATGGATTCTGCTGCAGCCGGCTTAGCTAACTTCTTGCCAGCAATCATCTTTGTTGTTGCCGGTATACTTTCTTTCTCAACAGGAACTTCCTGGGGAACATTTGGTATATTAATTCCTATCGTTACTGCTATATTCCCTGCAGATAGCGAACTTCTTATAATTGGTATGTCAGCATGCTTGGCTGGTGCTGTTTTGGGTGATCACTGTTCACCAATTTCTGATACAACAATTATGTCATCTGCCGGTGCTGGATGCAACCATTTGAATCACGTTTCAACACAAATACCATACACGCTTACTGTTGCTGCAGTATCATTTGTACTTTATGTATTAGCAGCATTTATACAAAACGCTTATATCCTACTTCCTATAGGCGCTATTGCTTTGATAGCAGTTTTATATTGTATAAAAATGTTATCTAAAAAGAATGCTTAATTAAATTTCCAAACAAAAAACAAGCTAAGAATTCTTAGCTTGTTTTTTTTATTTATCATTTTTGATAATAAGTTCAAATACTGGTTTTCTTATCTGGAAGTTGCACCAATACAATCGCCAAAAACATAAGTGCTGATCCTAACATTTGCGTAAAACTCATTGCTTCGCTTAAAATAATCCAACCTGAAATTGCTGCAAACACAGACTCGAGTGACATAATGATTGAAGCTGATGTTGGTTCTGAATATTTCTGGCCAACTATTTGCAATGTATATGCCACTCCGCACGACATAATGCCTGAATATAAAATAGAAGTTGCACAACTCATAATATTAGCCATATTGGGTTGTTCAATTATAAACATTAACACTAGATTTATAATACCACATACAAAAAATTGAGTACACGAAAGTTTAACACCATCAACCTCATGAACAAATTTATCAATAAACAATATTTGTCCTGCAAAAAACACTGCACAAATAATAGTTAATAAATCTCCCATATTAAAGGATAAATCGCTTCCATATAAACATAAAAAATACATTCCTAAAACAGATATTGTTATACCCAAATAGATTTTCAATGTTAACTTTTTTCCGCAAAGTGCTCCAAACACAGCAACAAAAATTATGTATAGAGCAGTTAAAAATCCACTTTTAGCAGTTGTTGTATATTTTAATCCATAAGTTTGAAGTGTTGAAGCCATACACAAAAACAAGCCACATATAAAGCCATATTTCAGAAGCTTTTTCAAATTTGTTTTTTTATATATCCCTTGATTTTTTAATCTGCGATCCTTAAAATATATAAACGGAAGCAGAACCAATCCGCCAAGTGTGGTGCGAATACCTATAAATGTATTTGGCTCTATATAATCCATTCCAACACTCTGTGAAACAAATGATATGCCCCAAATAATTGCAGTAATAAATAAAATAATGTTTCCTTTTAAATTGTTTTTCATATCTTCTACTATCGCCTTTTCATAATTTTCTCAAAATTTAACATATCAATTCTACCAGGAAGTGAAAATCTTTTCTAATAAGGCATTTTTTAGACTCCGTCAACTGTGGTAGCGGTCCCTAAACGTGAGAAAGCCTATCGACTTTCATAAATTTTGTAATTCATTGCAGTTGAGTATCAATCGCAATGAGACGATTATATAAATAATCCCCAAACAAAAGCCAACATCAATGATACAATAACCGGAATAATACAAGAAGTAACACAAATATCTATATACGACTCTTTATGTTTACAATTGGATACTGCAAGCAGAGTTAAAACCGCACCATTGTGTGGTAATGTATCCAGACCACCGGATGCCAATGCGGCAATTCGGTGCAAATATTCAGGATTCATTCCAATGCTCATGGCTTTTTCTAAATACTGCGGAGCTAATGCCTCAAGGGCAATAGACATCCCTCCTGATGCAGAACCGGTTGCCCCTGCCAACACATTGACAGCTACTGCTTCTGAAAACAATATGTTGCCAGGCATATTCATTATTGCATTTTTAAGAAGTGCAAATCCCGGAACAATTTTAACAACAGTGCCAAATCCCACAGCACAGGCAGTATTCATAATCGCAGTAAGTGAACCATTTGCACCTTCGTTAATTGCAGGCAAAAGGGCTTTAAACTGTTTTATATTCATAAGACAAGTTACAAATATTCCGGCAACCAATGCAACGACTATCGATTGACTTGTTTCCCACTCGGCAAGACCTGCTCTTGATAAAATCACGGGCAAAGCATTGAGTACAAGTACAACAACAATTAGTGGCAACAATCCACTCAACCAATGCCACGATGGCAGTTCAGCAGTAGAAACAGCATCTTCTTTGTAATTTTTGTCTTCAACAAACCCCAGTCCTTTTCTGCGAGCATCGCGACAACGCCATTCTAAATATAAATATCCAGGAACAGCAATCAAAATCGCCGCTATAATTCCCATTAAAGGTGCGGCTGTTGCACTTGTTCCATAGTATGTAGTAGGGATAATGTTTTGAATTTGAGGTGTGCCCGGTATAGCTGTCATAGTAATTCCAAAGGCACCGAAAGCAATAGCCCCTGGCAGAAGCGTTCTGGGCAGGTTTGCCTCACGGTATATTGCATAACCCATTGGATAAATAACAAATACAACCACAAATAGTGAAATTCCACCAAATGTCATTAAAAGGCAAGGTAGAACAACCGCCAACACAGCAAACTTTGAACCAATGATCGAAACTAATTTGTTTGCCAATGAACGTGCAGAGCCTGTCTTATCCATAACCTTTCCATAAACAGCGCCAAGAAAAAATGCCGGGAACCAAGAAATCACATAGTCTGCCACGCCTTTTATATAGTCACCTAAATAGGCATCCAGAATATTAATCCCGCCCATTATTGCAACTAGAATTGCACAAACAGGCGCAATCCAAATAATAGAATGACCTTTGTATGCTAAATAAATCAACAGACACAATCCTATTATAATTCCTACCAATGAAACAATTGATAACATATTATCTTCTCCTTTATAAATTAATTAATATTTATCATCCAAAATTTAGGATACATCAATTATATGATTTTGTCAAGTTAGGCGAACAGTGAATAATTTATATTACAGACATTTTAATGAATTAACGTTATGCCCTAATGGTTTGTCGGGAACCGCCGAAACTTACACAATATTAACTGCTTAAGCTCAAATCAATAATTCTATTTTTAATAAGGACATTATAACACAATTTGTATTACATGTCTATATTGGTATTGACTGTATAAAACACCTACATAAATTGCTCCCTTTTTTATACATTTTCTTGAAATAAGTAAAATTGCGCACGTTTGTGCGCAATTTCATGTGTTTTTTTATAATATTACTCTTTTACATAAGA
>JAZNGL010000120.1:0-4650 GCA_045576435.1 Clostridia bacterium | reverse complement strand
TCCACAATATTTTTGCAATATATTAAATATAATTATAAACTAAATTTATTATTTTGTCAAAAATTTTTATTATGCACTAGACAAAAATGACGTTTTGTAGTATAATTTTAGAAATGTATAATTTCATTTTAAAAGGAAGAGGATAAAATATGAGTAAGATTTGCGTTCTTAAACACAGCTTGCTTTCGCATAAAATCACTTTACTACGTGATAAAAATACTGATGTAAGAGATTTTCGTCTTTTACTGCATGAAATTGCAACATTAATATGTTATGAGGCAACAAAGGACATGCCTTTGATTGACAAAGCAGTCGAAACACCGCTTTGCCCAACTGTTGGAAAAGCTTTGCCAAAACAGCCCGTTCTGGTTCCAATTCTCAGAGCAGGTCTTGGCATGTTAGAGCCTTTCACCTCTTTAATTCCTGCAGCTAAGGTTGGTCATATTGGTCTTGCAAGAAACCACGAAACACTTGAACCGGAAGAATATTACTGTAATCTTCCGTCCGATATCAACGAACGGGAGGTAATCATTCTTGACCCTATGCTCGCAACAGGCGGCAGCGGAAGTGCAGCAATTGATTTCATCAAAAAGCGTGGTGCTAAAAACATTAGGTTCGCTTGCATTATTGCAGCTCCTGAAGGCATTGAGGTAATGCAAAAAGCACATCCTGATGTGGATTTATACATTGGTTGTCTTGATGAAAAGCTCAACGAGGTTGGTTATATTGTGCCCGGTCTTGGCGATGCCGGAGACAGATTATTCGGAACACTTTAATTTTAGAATAGAAAAAGGATGCGGAAATTTCCACATCCTTTTTTCATTAAATAGAATCCAGATAATCCTCTAAATTGCTTTTAATAACCGTCACTCGTGGTCCATATATCACCTGTATTCCCGAGCCACTTTTAATAACACCTGATGCACCACTTTCTTTTAATATTGAATCATTAACAAGCTCACTGTTCTTAACTGTAACACGCAAACGCGTGGCACAACAATCAACGTTCACAAGATTATCTTTTCCGCCTAATCCTTCAACAATCAATGCAGATTTATCAGTTTTGGATTCATTGACATCTTTTCTGGTATATAATTTTGTGTCCGTTTCATCATCTTCTCTGCCGGGTGTTATAAAATTATATTTTTTTATAAGCGTACGAAAAACAAAATAGTATACTATAAAATAGATTATGCCAACCCATATTATATTTATCCAATGTGTTTTACTATTCCCGGGTAAAATTCCAAACAGAAATAAATCTATTATTCCTCCTGAAAAAGTCATTCCAACGCCAACCTTCAATATGTGCATAAACATATATGCAAGTCCTGCGAAAACGCTATGAATAACATAAAGAATAGGCGCAACGAATAAGAAAGTGAACTCAAGCGGTTCGGTTATTCCCGTTATAATTGAGGTTAGCGCTGCCGAAAGCAATAGTCCGCCCGCAACCTTTCTTTTAGATGGTTTTGCCGTGCTATACATTGCAAGAGCTGCTCCCGGAAGTCCAAAAATCATAAGTGGAAACTTTCCGCTCATAAATCGTGTTGCCGCAACTGAAAATTCCGTTGTATTCGGAGATGCAAGCTGTGCGAAAAATATATTTTGTGCTCCTGAAATCGTCTGTCCATCAATAAGCATTGAACCGCCAAGACCTGTTTGCCAAAATGGCATATAAAAAACATGGTGAAGACCAAATGGTATTAGTGCTCTTTCTATTGTTCCATAAATAAATGTTCCGAAATACCCAGAGCTTAAAACCAAATTTCCTAATGAATATATCCACGACTGAACAAATGGCCAGATAAAATACATTATTATTCCAACTATTATAAAAACAAAAGTTGATACAATCGGCACAAATCTGACACCACCAAAAAACGAGATAACTGTCGGCAATTGAATTTTATAAAATTTATTATGAAGTGCCGCAACCCCAAGACCAACGATAATTCCACCAAACACGCCCATTTCAAGAGAACGTATTCCAACAACATTTGAAACTGTTCCCGCAAGCATAGCACCTTCGGCAAGCTTCCCGTTAATATCGAGCAAGGTTGATATCGTTTGATGCATAACAAAGAAGGCAATAGCTGCAGATAAAACAGCTGTGCCATGTTCTTTTTCTGCCATTCCAAGCGCCACACCCATAGCAAAAATTATTGGCAAATTTGCAAAAACAATATTCCCCGTTGATGCAAGAACAAGCATAACAGAATTCAGAAATGTTCCTGAACCAAGAATTTTTTCCAGATTATATGCGGCAATAGTCGTTGGATTCGTGAGTGATGAACCAATACCTAGCAAAAGTCCTGCAATCGGCAAAAGAGCAATTGGCAACATAAACGAACGTCCAACTCTTTGAAGTGTGCTGAAGAGAGCACTTTCTTTTTTATTTTTCATAATTTTTCTCTCACCTTTCTAAATACTATTAAAAGCTATTTTAAAAGAGTATATAAAAAAACATCGGTATCTTTTGTCGCCATTGACATTTCTTCCACTTGAAAACGCTTTAGTTTTTCACTGTTTGTTATAACAACAATAAATTCCGTGTTATACCCTCGCTCCTTAATAAGTTTTAAATCCACATGCGCAAGCAATTCGCCTTTCTTTATTCTTTGATTTTCTGTAACCTGAGGAGAAAATCCCTCACCCTTTAATTCAACTGTATCAATGCCAACATGCACAAGAATTTCTAAGCCATCCTCTGCCGTTATGCAATAGGCATGATTTGTGTCACTTATATTGCTTATTATCCCGTCAACAGGGCTGAAAACCTCACCCTTATCAGGAACAAGGGCAAAGCCTTCTCCCAGAAGCTTTTGTGAAAAAACTTGGTCTGAAAGCTTATCAAGAGTTATTATTCTACCTTCTCCAACACCACTCAGGCTTTTCTCCTTTTTATTAAATCCAAACATAAAAATCTCCTTAAATTTTATTGTAAGCTACGAATTTTTTTTCGTATTTCCAAAACCCTGCTCGGCGAAACCGACAGCTCATCTATTCCCATATTAATTAAAGTTTCTGTCATTTCAATATCCGCTCCAAGTTCTCCGCATACCCCAACCCACTTTCCATTTTTATGCGCATTTTCAATTGTCAATTTAATTAACTTTAAAATTGCAATGTGGTGCGGATTATAAAATTCATCCAGCATATAGTTTTGTCGGTCAATCGCAAGAGTATATTGTGTTAAATCATTTGTTCCAATGCTAAAAAAATCCACTTCCGGAGCCAAAGTCTCGCTTATCAGCGCGGCTGCCGGGGTCTCAATCATTATCCCAATCTCCACATCATCACTAAATTTAACTCCCTCTTGAGAAAGGTCTTTTTTGATTTCTTGTAATATATCCTTTATTTTTCTAACTTCATCAAGTGAAATTATCAAAGGGAACATAATTGCAAGCTTGCCATATGCTGATGCTCTGAGAAGTGCTCTGAGCTGCGTTTTAAAAATATCCGTCCGGGTTAAACATATTCTTATTCCACGATATCCAAGTGCAGGATTTTCTTCATGAGGAATGTTAAGATAATCAATCTTCTTGTCTGCCCCAATATCCATTGTTCTTATAATTGTTCTCTTTTTTCCCATCTTTTCAAGAACAGATTTATATTTCAAAAACTGCTCCTCTTCTGACGGAAAACTTTCTCTTTCCATATATATAAACTCGCTCCTAAAAAGGCCTATTCCCTCCGCATCGTTTTTCAAAACCTCGGGAATATCGTCCGGGCTCCCGATGTTTGCATAAAGCATAATTTTTTTGCCGCTTTTTGTTTCACTTGCTTCGCCTTTAAGTTTTTCAAGAATTTTCGCATTTTTATCTTCATTTTCCTTATGGCAAATATATTCTGCTATTTTTTCCTCATCGGGATTAATATAAATTTTCCCATTAAAACCATCAAGAATTGCTATTTGTCCGTTATAACACGGATCAATATCGCCTGTATTTATAATCGCAGGAACATTCATTGTTCTGGCAAGTATTGCTGTATGTGATGTTTGTGAGCCTTTGAAAGTTACAAAGCCTAAAAGCTTATCCTTTTCAAAACGGATGGTTTCACTCGGAGCAAGATCATCTGCAACAATAATGCAAGGTTCAACAAAAGATACCCTCTCTTCCTTCTCCCCACATAAGATATTTATTACTCTCTTTGCTATGTCTTTAACATCTGCAGAGCGTGACTTCATATATTCATCATCCATACATTCAAAGGTTTCCGAAAATTGAACTGCTGTTTGATTAACAGCATATTCAGCATTCACCCTTTTCCCCTGAATTATCTGCTCAATACTCTCACAGAAATCTCCGTCATCCAACATAAGACTATGAATTTGAAATATTTCTGCGCTTTCTTCACCTGCATCAGCAAGAGCCTTTTCATATAATTCCAACAGTTCTTGCTTTGCAATGTTGACTGCATCCTTAAAGCGCTTAATTTCTGTCTCCCAATCATTTATCTGCACGGCTTCTGTGCTATGTTCAAAACGGCTATAAAAATATAATTTTCCCATAGCGATGGAATTGCAAATGCTTTTCCCTTTAATTTCAACCATAATTTTTATCCCCTTCGCTGAAACGGCACAAGTAAAAGCCGTAATATTTCATAAATATCACTTTTAACATAATGTTATTATAAACAAAAAAG
>JAZNGL010000119.1:0-6068 GCA_045576435.1 Clostridia bacterium | reverse complement strand
CCCCCATCTCAACAACGGCTTAATCGACACTAAGTTTCCGCCATCCAAAAGCATTGCAACTCCTGTTCCAACGTTTAAGTTATATTGCGAATCTGTTCGATATGTTTTCTCAACACCGTTTGCGAAAATGCTATATGACCCTGAGCTAGAAAATCCTGCCGAATTTTGTTTACCCGTTAAAACGCCATAAGAATATTCGCCGCTTGATACATTTTCAACAATCAACAAAGATATATCATTGAAATCTCCCGAAACAACTGCATATAAAATCTTATTTGACGACAACTCGGTTACATTCATATCATCAATGCTGATAACCTTTGCTCTTGCAGTTCCTGTTCGTGTTTCAGGAACATATGTTCTTTCAATTATCACACAGTCATCCGTTAACCAATTATCACCAATTTTCTTGTTGGTTTTATCAACCACACCCGAAATCGTCGCCTTATAGTCTATGAAATTGAATATTGCATTTCCATTATCATCAAAACTAATTTTACCGACATTACCAATTTTTTTACTATAATCACGAATGGTCTTTAACTTCTGTGTTTTTCCCTCTCCGTTTATAATATTGATATATGAAGTCTGCTTTCCACTTTCAAGAATATCATCCGACATTTCAGATACAACAGATAAAATTATTCCGTAATTTGCCGCATTCGAACTGTTCAAATCAACAATATCAACAATTTTCCCTGTTCTTCCAAGAAGCGCCGTTACGCTTGAGTTAATCTTATAGCTTCCCGCTTTTTCGCCTAACTTATATGCCGCAGTTTGTGTTTCAATTTCAACAATATTTCCTGCAATTTCAACACTCTGAACATTTGCTTTATTCGGATACGCATTTGTATAAACACCTGAGAGCTTGTCGCTATAAAGATATATTGTCTGATTATCCGAAAGATAATACGCAACATCAAATTGTTTTACATCACCAAGTGATGATGCATAGCCGTTTCGTATAACCTTTGCCGCATCAACCATTTCCCTTGAAACTCCAACAGAGGCAAGTGCCTGATATATGTCGCTACGAATAACAACCGGAGTTGTGTAGCTTGCGTCATTAAACAACAAATATTCTGCACTACCATTTTTGTCATATACAATTGAAACTGCAACACCCTCTTCTATCTTGTTTTTAAAGCTGCCATAATTCGTGATTAAGCCTTCACTATAAACAGGTGTGCTATCGGTCACGCCGATTTTTTTACCGCTTAAACCATTAGAAAAATATACTGTTTCATCAAGATATGCATCAACAGTTGTAGCATCTTTTTTAGGAACATATGTTGTGTTGAAATTTATAACCTCTTTAGCATCATTCAAAACCAACTTAACCTTGGTTAAGGGTTTCAGTTGAAGGTTAATGTCTGCTAGTTTGAAGTCACCTGCACTCGTTTTAATCTGGTCTGCTGCAAGGCTTGCATCCTCATTTTTTGTTGCAATTATTAAAACTTCTTCCGTTAGACTTGCATCAAGCTTTGAAACGAGCTTTTCTTTGGATTTGTTTAATTCTTTTTGCAACGCGCGGTTAATTATAACACATAAATCCGCACGAGTGATTGGACTGTTATCTGCAAGCTGAAATCCATCCGTTAAACCAAGGCTTGCGGCTTTTATCATATATGAATAAGGCCAGTTATCACCCAAATCCGCTGTTGTATAATTCATTGTGCGAAGCATAACTGTTATACCTTCAGCAAAAGTAATATTTTTTTCCGGCATGAAATATCCATTCGGATAACCAACAATAAGCTTGTTGTTGGCAACAGTATTTATATAACCCGTTGCCCAGTAGGTTAAATCAACATCCTCAAATTTTTTGTTTCCCGCACTACTATACACCTCATCTTCAAGACCTGCAACCAAAGCTACCATTTTTGAAAACTCTGCTCGGGTAACATAAGAATCAGGATCAAAGTTTCCGTTATAACCTGAAACTATTCCATATGTTGTTAGTGACTCAATTGTTTCGGCATAATATGCTGCATCATCGACATCCTTATATCTGGATGCAGAAACAGGCAATGCTAAGCTTGAAACCATCAACATAAACACCGTGATCAGTGCAAATAACCTTGTTAAAAATCTCATAATCGATATCCTTTCTTAAAATCTTTCTTTTCGTTTAGTCTGCGTGAAGTGCATCAATCGGATTAAGCTTCGATGCTTTGTTGGCGGGTGCCCAACCAAAGAAAATACCAATTACCGCAGAGAATAAAAATGCTCCCAATATTACAAATGTGCTTGGAAAAGCGTTTATACTCATGGCATTACCCAAAATAACGGAGCCTATTATTGCAAGGATAATGCCAACTACCCCTCCCATACAACTCACTATTGCCGCCTCTATCAAAAACTGAGCCATTATGCTTGAACGTTTTGCACCAATTGCCTTTCTTATGCCAATTTCTCTCGTTCGTTCCGTCACTGAAACCAGCATAATGTTCATAATGCCTATTCCACCAACAACGAGTGAAATTCCCGCAATTCCCGCAGTTAAAAGTGTCATCATTCCTGTTATTTCTCCAATTGTATCCATCATGCTCGCAATACTGATTACGCTATATTCATTCTCATCCCGAAACTTTGAATAAAGAAATCTCTTTGTGCGACTAACCGCCTCTTCAACATTTTCTGAACTTGATGCCCAAACAATATATGAACGAATTTTACTTGTTTTGAATATTGTTCTGCCTGACATATATGGAATTATGACAATATCATCTTCAGAGCCATCCTCGGAATCAGAAATTGCATCAAGAACACCCACAACCGTGAACAATTCATTGTTTATTTTTATTTGTTTATCAATCGGACTATCAAAGCCAAAAAGCTCTTTTGCGTTATAACTGCCTATTACCGCAACCTTTCTCCTTCGCTCATTGTCCATGTCGCTTATAAATCTTCCTTCACTTATGTCCCGATTTTTAACCGTTAAATAATCTGATGTTGTTCCTGTCACTGTTCCGCTCAAGTTTTTTGATTTATATTTTACCATTCCTCGAGAAGTTGACATATTGGGAACAATATATGATATATATTTGGAGTTTTCCGTCATAAGTTCCTGCATTTCCTCATATGTAACTGATTTTGACGAATTTCTTGAAGTGAACGTAACATTAATTGAGTTTGCACCAAGTGCCTCAATTGATTCTGTTATGCTTCCCGTTGAGCCCTGAACAACACTCACAAGAACAATAACCGCGCAAACACCTATTATTATTCCGAGCATCGTCAGGAACGTACGCATTTTACTGGAGGCTATGCTTTTTATTGCCATTTTTAAAGCCTGTGATAAATTCATATTTTTCTCCTTTAAACATTTACCTGCGACTTGTCGCCGTCGACAAGTGAATCAAAAACAATTTTACCATCCATAATTCTCACAATACGGTCTGCCTCATGTGCAATTTTATTATCATGTGTAATAAGCACAACAGTTTTCCCGTCATTATGAAGTTCTTTAAGCATGTTCAAAACTTCAGTTCCTGTTTTGGAATCAAGTGCACCTGTTGGCTCATCCGCAAGTATTAAAGGTGGCCTTGCCGCAAGCGCTCTTGCGATTGACGCACGTTGTTGTTGACCTCCGGATAGTTCAGTTGGTTTATGAAAACGTCTGTCATATAAATCAACTCTCTCAAGGGCAATTCTTGCCATCTCTTTTCTCTCGTTTGCATGAACTCCTGCATATATAAGAGGCAATTCAACATTCTCTTCAACAGTAAGTTTTGGGAGCAGATTATATTGCTGGAATATAAAACCTATCTTTTTATTGCGGATTGCTGCCTGCTCATCATCTTTAAGCGTACTGGCTTCGTTGCCGTCAATATAATATTCACCCGAGGTTGGAGTGTCAAGACAACCAATCATGTTCATGAGCGTTGATTTTCCTGAACCTGATGGCCCGATAATCGCAACAAATTCATGCGGTTTTATTTTCAAATTAACCCCATTTAATGCACGGACTTCATTTTCACCCATCTTGTAAATCTTATACATGTCAACAATCTCAATCATATATTCGGCGTTTGATATAACTTCCTTTGCCAAAAAGCACACCGCCTTTCATCAAATAACTTTCTATCTTCTTGTATTAGTATTTCTGGTTGGGCCACCGTATGTTGATCTTGGCATACCGCCACCCATCATACCACCGGGCATTCTTCCCATCATTGACATAAATGAATTTCCAGAATTTCCACTGCTTGGAATATAAGCTATTGTTTCACCCTCATTTAATCCGGATTTTATCTCAACATATCTTCCGTTTGAAATACCAATTTCAACCATTCTCATCTCATATCCATCAGGTAGGTTACTATTGTTATTCATGCCATTCGCTCTATTGTTATTTCCATTTACCTTTTGTGTTGGCGTGTTTTTTGCAGCAGTGTTAAATGCATTTGGTTTAGCTTGATTACCTGCTTGTGTCTGTCCATTCTTGCCAGTTTCTTTTGTCTGCTCATTCTTAGCAGATTCTTTTGTAGGCTTTTTAGTTGTGTCAACAGCTTTTTTATCATTTTTAGAATTCTTGCCCTTTTCGGTTTTAACTAAAACCCTTGCTTTTGAGCCGCTAACACCCATCAAAGCTTCCTCAGGGATTGCAACAACATTTTTTGCTTCATTTACCAAAATATTCGCATTAACGTTCATTCCGGACCTTAATTCACCCGGCTCATTTATCGTGAGTCCAACCGTAAAAGTTGTTACACCATCACCGCTAGATGTTCCCTCGCTTGAAACCGATGTTACAACTGCTTCAAATTTTTCTTCAGGAAACGCATCGGCATCAACAATAGCCTTTTGTCCGATTTTTATATTTGAAATATCAAGTTCATCAACGGTTATTGTGAATTTCATTTTACTCATATCAGCAACAACCATCATAACCGTAGTTGAATTTGAGTTATCAAGATTATCGCCGGCTTTACTGTTTTTTGTTATGATTGTTCCTGAAATTGGAGATGTTATGTTATATTTTTCGAGTGTTTTTTGATTTGATTTTAAGCTGAGTTGACTATCCTTAAGGTTAAGTTGATTGCTTTTTTGAGTGTTGATAAGGTTATCGCTTTTAAGCCTCATAATCAACTGACCTTTTTTAACATAGTCGCCCTCTTTAACCGCAATATGTGAAACCGTTCCGCTAACCTCAGACCTGACGGTTGTTTTTGCGCCTCCGCCAATTGTTCCTGAACCTGCGGAGTTAACGTCACCGTTTGCCGTATGTACTGTTGCTGCAAATGTTGTTCCTTCCGAAAGCGCTCCCGGATTTTTAATTTCTATTTCAATGTTTTTAATAACGCTTCCTTCGTTTCCCGTTTCGCTTAATGCACTATATTTGTGGCTGACTTTACCCGGCATCGATGTCATATAAAGCGCACTTGTTATCGTCACAGAGTCACCAACTGAAATTTTTTCATAATCATTTAAAGAAAACGGAATATCAACAGTTAATAACTCATTGTTTATTATGGTTGCAACAGTTGTGTTCCCGATGCTATCGCCTATTTTGGCATTAAAATCTGTTAACTTACCATTGGTAGGTGCATAAATATTTAATTTCTCAATATTTCTGTTCGTTTCGTCAAGATTCATTTGAGAACGTTCAATACTGTTTTTTGTTTTTTCAATCGTTAATTGTGCATCCTCATCATCAATTTGATATAAAGTGTCACCTTCATTAACAAAATCGCCTTCTTCAAAAGGTGAAGCAAGAATTTCACCTCTGACCAATGCTGTTATCTCATATCTTTCATATGGCTCAACAACTCCGCTTTGCTCAATTGTTTCGGTTATATCCATTCTTTCGGTCTGAATTTCAGTATATTTCACTTCTGTTTTATCTTTTTTATTTGCTTTGCCCGATATCAAAGATATAATTAAAATTAAGACTAAAAACACAGCTATTGCCATTATAATTCTCTTTTTGTTCCAAAAATCCCTTTTTAAAGGATTACCCTGGATTTTCAAGCGGGAGAAATCTGCTTTAAAATCTTTTAATGTTATTGCACCTTTTAGTGCCGCATCATCCGCAAACTTACCAGTTAAAACAACATTTTTTG
>JAZNGL010000118.1:0-5977 GCA_045576435.1 Clostridia bacterium | reverse complement strand
TTCAGATACATACAAAGTGAATTCGGGATATTGTATTCATAGGTATCTCTTACAAACTTGGGATAATCTGCAGTAAATTTTTCATGACCAACAAGGTCGGGATGAACCTGAAAATTAACAATACCTATTTCCTTTTTTCCTTCTCTTTTTATGATAAGCAAGGATGCATCCTCGTCCGGTTTGCCTATGGGCTCTACAATATCAGGATTTTGCCATCCCGGATTTGTGCGAACAGAACCATCCTTCATTCTATAACGTCTGATAAAGGCAACATCCTTTACCTCGGCATGTGTCGCATACAACTTAGCGGGTGCCATATCATCAACTGCCATTACTGCAAGATCAACCAAGCGTTTCTTTAGCCACATAGCATACTCGGAGTTTTCAAAAGCATCCTCGCCATCAAGAATTAAAAGTGTACCATCATTTTTACCGCTACGCGGAAGCACTTCAGTCAATCCCGGCACCAAAGGTCCAACGTGAGTGTGGGTGCACGCCATAAAAATACCTTCGGGACTTGTGTTTACTGCTTTTGCAATCTCTTTACGAATTATCTCTGAACAATTTTGAAAAATACCAATAATATCCAGGCTCAAAACCAAGCCACGTTTGTTGCCGTCATCAAAAGCAACAGCAGTTGCCAGAAGGGGGTCAAGAACACCATCAGATATTCTTGGCTCATAGTAGCCTGCAATTCCTATTCCAAGACCGGGGGTAATATCAACCCTCGCAAATCCAACTTTAAGCATAATTTTCTTCTCCTTAATTTAGATATTGTATACTATTTTAACAGGACATCCTGTTTTTGCCGACTCAACAACCGCTCTGCAAACCGCAACCGTTCTTGCACCCTCGCGACCTGTGGTAATTAAGGCTTTTTCGCCCAGCACGGCATCAATCATTTGCTTGTGCTCTGCAGCAACATTGTGGTTGTTTATACTGACTTTGATTAAATGTTTGATTGTTCTTTCTTCAATTGCGCCAAGCTGTCCTCCTGCAAAGGGCTTTCCGTCTTCCTTTTCAAGATACAGCGTAAGGTGCGGGTCTGTATTATTTACGATAATAGTTCCCTTGGTTCCGTAAAGCACCGTTCTCATTGTATAATCTCTTTTGCAACCAATTGATGTAAACACTTTGCCGATTACATCGTTAGGGAATTTCATAATGGCAACAGTCGTATCATTTACGGGCCAATCGGTGAGCATTTTATGATTGCTGTATGCCATTGTTTCAACAGGGTCACCTGCAATCCAACG
Source organism: Clostridia bacterium (assembly GCA_045576435.1). Taxonomy (GTDB): domain Bacteria; phylum Bacillota; class Clostridia; order Monoglobales; family Monoglobaceae; genus CAKSIW01. The sequence goes on along the minus strand of JAZNGL010000118.1, from coordinate 4,721 downwards.
CAAAAGGTCAATCGCGTGGCAGGCACCACCGATAATTGGTTCTCTATCCTTGTCGGCTCTCCAACCGTCCACACCTTCGCGGCCAAAATAATCGTGAGCATATTCGCTTTCAATAAAATACAAGTCGCCAATAACGCCCTTTTCAACAAGCTCTTTTGCCTTAACAAAGCCCGGAGCATAACGACAAACCTGACCAACCATAAGTAATTTGCCAGTGTCATCTGCCGCCTTAACCATCTTTTCGCATTCCTCGGTGAAAAGAGCCATCGGCTTTTCACACATTACGTGGCAACCTGCCTGAAGGGCATCTATTGTCGCCTGCATATGTGCCTTATCCGATGTAGCAACGGTAACAATATCAATTTTTTCGTTTTTAAGCATTTCTCTGTGGTCTGTATAGCAATTGGCATCTAGCTTAAACTGCGCTTTTCTCTCTTCGCAACTTTCTATATGTACGTCACAAAGTGCCACAATCTCGATACCTTGTATTACGCTAAGGGCATCAAGATGCTGTTTGCCGAAATTGCCACATCCAACAATTGCATATCTGAGTTTTTTGTTCATATAAACACTCCCCCTGAAGGTTTTTTTTCAATATATCACACAAACATCAATATGACAATGTATAATCATTCAATCAAAGCTATACTTTTGTTCGCAAAAATAACTATGTGTGTATTTTTTCAAATTTTGATTGACTTTCAGCAATATAAAAGGTATACTTTTTGTATAAACTATATTGGGGGCAGATTTTATGGTTCCACTGAAAAAAAGCAATATGTACATAAACAAAAGTATGAAAACTACGATATCTGTGCAAAAAATTCTGCATTTCATATCCACCACAATAATGCCCGAATTTGTCGATAGACCTGAAATCCACGATTTTTGGGAAATTGTGTATCTTGAATCGGGTGAAGCAATAATCGACAGCAACGGCACGCATACACATTTACTGGCAGGCGAAGCAATATTCCATAAACCGGGCGAAACGCACAGCATCAAGGCATTTAACGGGCCAATAAATGTGTTTTTTTTATCGTTCTATTCTTCAAGCAAGATAATGTCACTTTTTGACGGATTAAAATTATCATTATCAGCCGAACAAAAAAAGATAATTTACAAGCTATATGACGAGGCAAGAAACATCTTTTCGAAAGGCTCGCGACCATTTGACAGCGAGGCGTTTGTGTCAAAAGACCTTCTTGCCAACACACCACTTGGTGCACAACAGCTTTACAGAATTCATCTTGAAGAATTTTTGCTTATCTGCGCAAGAGCCAAAGAAGAAAACATAACCGTATACGACAGCAAAGAAGAATTCGAAAAGATGTTGATTGAAAAAATTCTTGACATAATGTATGATTGCCTTTATTCATCATTTTCAATCGACTATCTTTGTAACGCAGTCAACTATGGCAAGACATATCTCTCCTTGTTGTTCAAAAAGCATCGAGGTGTTTCGATAATGAGATATTATAATTCACTTAAAATAAAGGAAGCAAAAAAACTTTTAAGAGATAATTCTGTTTCTGAAACTGCCCGAATGCTTAATTATGACAATCCTTATTACTTTACCAAGGTGTTTAAAAAGCACGAAGGAGTTACACCATCATCTTACAGAACGTCAAACAAAAACTAACTCGCATAGCGAGGATTTATGCATCTATTTTGTAAGCGAAAGCCAGAAAAAACACTATGCAACTGTATAGTGTTTTTTTAATTCTTTATAGATTCGCCCTTTTCAAAGCTTCGCGTAACGGTTATACTTTGTCTAATATTTTTATATTCCGACTCCATTTTTTTATATAATAAATCAAGCGCAATCCCACAAAGCTCAATCATGGGCATTTTTATGCAAGCAAGCTTTAAATCAGAATAAAGCATATTAACGATATCATCCATACAAACTATTGAAACATCATCAGGAACTGAAATTTTTGCTTCTTTAAGTCTTTCCAACATACCAACCGCAATATGACTATACGCCGCAAAAATAGCATCAGGCAATGGATTTTTGAGCATTTCATCTACTCCATAATATCCTGCGTCATAAAATCTTTTATCTGAAATCACAACATTTTTTTCATCAATATCCAGACCAAGCCCTTTCATTGTCTGCGTAAAATATTCATATTCTGCATATGCAAATTTTTCACCAATAAATCCAATTTTGTTTTTTCCATTGTCAATTAAATATTTAACCGCTCCTCTCATCGCATATAAACTATCAACATTAACACAATCAACATTACTGGACTCATTTTCCAAACCTATTTGCACAATAGGAACATCTGTATCATTTCGTATTTTTCCCGCTGAATCAATTACAATAATTCCATCAACCTTTGAAAATTTCGTAAAATATTTAATTAGTTCATTTTGCGTTGAATTCGAAAAATTGCTAACAGACAAAATTGTTGTGCCGCCTCTCTCTGTTATTGCATTTTCGATATAGGTTGCCATTTGTCCATAATGAACGCCCTGAAACTCAGGACATATGACGGCAATTAATGTTTTGTTATATTTTGGTTTATAATATTTTTCAAAGCAACCATGTTTTTTTGCAGTTGAAATAACTATTTCGCGCGTTTCTTCACTCACATCAAATGCCCCTGAAAGTGCCTTTGATGCAGTTGAAACAGAAACATTACAAATTTTTGCAAGTTCTGATAAATTCATACCCCTTCCTCCTTCGAAACTTTTCGAATGTATTATATCACATACTTCTTTTTATTGCAACATTCAAATGAAAATCTCGAAATTTTTTCGATATCTAATCTATTGACTTTTCTTTTCTATTGTTATAATATAGAATTAATAAGGGGTGAATATTATGGTTGCAATAACTAACGTAACAATTGTAATGCCTGATTCTTATATTTATGATGGCACTATCCTTTTAGAAAACAAAAAAATAGTTGATTTCGGGAAAAACATTGTTATCCCTGAGGGATCCGAAATAATCGACGGTGAAGGCCTTTTTGCAGGTCCGGGCCTTATCGATATACATACTCACGGCGACGGAAATCAGTATTTTTACGACAACCCTGCCGCTACTTCAAAATATCTTTTAAGCCATGGTGTGACTTCCGTTCTCACTGCACTTTACTATAATTTGTCAAAGGACGAATTTATTGATGCTATTGATGTTATCGACAAAGCATCACAAAATGGTGAATTCCCAAACTTTGCAGGTTATTATATGGAAGGTCCTTATCTCAATCCTGACTATGGCTGTCAGCGTGAATTTAACAAATGGACTGGTAAAATCAAACGCGAAGATTATATGGAAATTCTTGAAAAAGTAAAAAATACAGCTCGTGTTTGGTGTGTTGCTCCCGAAAGAGAGGGCATTCTTGATTTTGTTAAAGATACAGCTGAGGCAATTCCGGGGATTGTTTTCAGCATTGCACATAGTGAAGCAACGCCAAAGGATATCGAAGCTCTTATCCCACACGGACTTTCACTTGCAACCCATCACTTGAATGCCGTTGGAACACCGGGACATTCATCTGGTTGTCATGGCGTTGGTCCAAATCAGGTTGTTCAATATACAGATAGTATTTACGCGGAGCTTATTTGTGATTTTCTTGGAATTCATGTTAATCCATATATGCTGAAATTAACACGAAAAATCAAAGGTGATGATAAAATTATTCTTATTTCTGATGCATTTGTCGCAACCGGCTCTGCACCCGAAAAATTCAAAGATGCGTTTGATATCAACTTTGACAATAACGGTGGTATTGCAGGCTCAAAGCTAACGCTTGATATTGCATGTTCAAACATGATGATGCACACAGGCGCATCTATCTGTGATGTATTTAAATTTGCCTCACTCAATCCTGCAAAACTCCTCAATTTCACAACAAAAGGACAAATAAAAATTGGAAATGATGCCGACATTATCCTTGTTGACAATCATTTCCAAGTTAAAAAAACTATATTAAAAGGAGAAGTGTATTATGCAAGTAAAATTTGACCCACCAACAGACTTTAATTTTATCCCGGGCGATTATGTTCCATTCAAGGACAGAGAAGTTTGTGAACGCTTACGTAAAATAAGCGGTAAGGATTTGGAAAAGCATCCTAACCCAGATTTCAACATCAAAGTTATGATGAACCCACATCCTGTTCTCATTTCAACTCTTTTCGCAAGAATTAAGGATGCATCTGAGCATGACCGTAAAATCACTTTAATTCTTGGTAATCCTGAACCAGAAACATATATCCCACTCGCACAGCTCATCAATTATTTCCAGGTTGATTGCCGCAAGGTACATATCTTTGCTATGGATGAATGGGCTGACGATCAGGGCAATATTGCTCCTGAAACCTATAAGGCAGGTTTTGCTCATTCAATGCTTAAATACTTCGTATTCCAGATTGATGAGAAACTCCGTATGCCTCTTGAAAACGTTCATTACCCAACAAACAAAAACATCGCTGACTATTCTGACATGATTACAGATTGCGGTGAGGGTGGTGCAGATATCTGTAGTTCATCACCTGGTTGGACAGGACACATGGCATTCATCGATCCTGTTGATGACTTCATCACAGACAGCATGGATGAATATCTTGAGCAAAAGGCAAAGATTGTTACTTTGCATCCGCTCACAGTTGCTCAGAACTCACTTCACGGCGTTTTTGGTCAGTCAGGTTATATTGCTGACGTTCCGCCAAAAGCTGCAACAATTGGCCCTGTTGACGTTAAG
>JAZNGL010000117.1:0-3745 GCA_045576435.1 Clostridia bacterium | reverse complement strand
TGCGCATACTTTTCAAAACAAATGGAAGCAAGGCAACAAATAACAGAACTTCCAAAAGAGCCTATCCTCATGGAATTGAAAGGAACTACGCTAAAAAACTAAGGTCTTTTTTTGAACCCTTAACAACCTATGTTGAAAAGTACATAAATGAAAACATGGAACAGCTGTTAAGGGGTGATTCAAATAATGTTAGGCTGGATGCTATTCCGGGAGACAGCTATCGTGACATGATTTATAACCTTGAAGATTGGCTTGCTGTTTATATGCCCGATATTTCAGACGTTGGTGAAGATTTAACTGGCAATATTATATTGACATCCATCGCAAAGACAGCGGAAGAAGCAAAAAAATTCGGTGACAAGGAATTTCAAAAAGCAATTGAAAAGGGAATACACGTCATTCCACCTGTCACGAGTGTGTGGTGGAATGATATGTTGAACGGTTGGATTGAAAACAATTATACATTGATAGTTTCCAATGCAAAAAAATATATTACGCAAATAAACACATTAACTGAACAGGCTATCGTTAGTGGACTTTCACCCAAAACATTGAAGGAACAGATAAAAAAAGCAACGGAAGGACTTTCCGATAAGCATTGCAAATTGTTGGCTCGTGACCAGATGGGAAAATTAAATGGACAAATATCGCAAGCCCAGTCCCAGGAATTGGGATTGGAACTATATGTATGGTCAACTTCCATGGATGACAGGGTTCGTGAAAGTCACCAGCTAATGGAAGGTCTTTTATGCAGATATGATGATGCAACAGTTTGCAGTTATGACAATGGAAAAACATGGGTCAAACGTCCCGGCGGAGCAGTTAAGCTAAATCCAGGACAGGATATTCAGTGCCGTTGCGTTGGGCTTGCGTTCTACCCTGAACTTGAAGCTGAAATGAAAAATACGTCTTCTTAATTAGTTTTTTTTTTGAAATTACAAAAAAATGACACTTTACTTTTTTTAATTTATGTTTTATAAATTAAATATGGAACTGAATGAAGAACAGCTGACTAAAATAAAAGAGGCTTGCAAGAATATTGATTATGGTTGTGTGACAATAAAATTAAACAAGACATTGAAGTTTGTCGACATTGTTATTGAACAGCAAATAAGACTTCAAAATGAACCTACTGTAATTAAAAATGCGGTGGATAAAGATAAACGGTATTGAATCATTTATCTTTTTTTTTGCAAAACAAACAAGCTGACTGAAAACAGAAGCAACGGTTTAACCGTTGCTTTTTTATTTTATTTAACGGAAGTGAAAAAAAATGAACTTGAAGACAGGAATAAGAAGGTTTGACAATATTGACAATTCCCAGTGGATGACGGTTCCATTTGAAAGAACAAATGAAGGTTTTCTTCGTGGTCGTGCCATCGTAACTTCTATTGGAGTTTTCACGTATAAAAGAGCTGACGGAACAATTCAGCGTGAATTAAGGCTTCCTGAAGAAGTGTTTGCAGAAGGTACACTCAATTCAATGAAATTAAAGCCTGTTACTTTAAACCACCCCAGCGAACTTGTAACAAGCGACAACGCCGATAAACTTCAGGTTGGAAGTCTTGGTGATAATCCTTCTTGGACAAAAGAATGGCGCGATAGAAATTGGATGGAAGTAACCGATGGAATCAACTGCGCTATTGATATGGTCATTACAAAGAAAGATGCAATTGACGCCGTATTAAACGGCAAGCAGGCTCTTTCCATGGGTTACACCTGTGATTTGGAAATGGCTGAATCGAATGCCACTTGGTGCGGAATTGAATATGATTTCATTCAGCGCAACATTAGATATAATCATTGCGCAATTGTTGACAGTGCAAGGGCTGGAGACAATGCAAAAATTGAACTCAGGCAGGACAGTGAAGATGCTGTCCTTGAGGATATTTTAGTTACAACAAAAAAGACCGATGGAGGTGGAACAATGTTGAAGAAAATCAACTTGGACGGCATCGAATATGAAGCTGAGGAAAGTGTAATTAAAGCGTACAATGCTGAAAAGACACGTGCTGACAAAGCTGAAAAGGATGCCTGTGAAACAAAGAAGACAATGGACAAGAAGGTTGCTGACCTTGAGGACAAGGAAAAGGAACTCGAAAAGCGCATTTCCGAACTTGAAGCCGAAAGGGATTCCGCAAAGGAAAAGGCAGATTCCGCAACAGCTGAACTTGAAAAAGTAAAGGCTGATTCTGCAGACCCAAAGCGTCTTGATGAAGCTGTTAAGGCAAAAATGGAACTTCTTCAGAACGCGAAAAAAGCAAATGTTGAAGTAAAGGAAGATATGTCCGACATGGACATTAAGAAGGCAATTATCACATCACAGTTCCCAAAAGCAAACTTTGACGGAAAAGATGATGTTTACATTCAGGCACGTTATGACAGCGCAATTGAAATGATAGTTGAAAAGAACGATTCAACCACAAGACAGTTCACTTCAGAACTACCACCTGAAACTCACGCTGATGAAAATGACGCTCGCGACAAAATGATTCAGCGCATGAAGAATCATGGAAAGGAGGAATAAGATATGGATCTTTACGGAAATCTTTTAGATGAAAAAGCCATGTGCGGTATGCTTTATGGCGTAAACCCAAAGACAATAGTTTCCATTCCGGCTAGTGAAAACATCAGCTTCGGAAAAGGTGTTTTCTTGAACGGTGCGAAAACCGCTGTAATGGGTGGCAAGTATTCAAATCACGCCGTTGTTGATTTGTCCGCTTATACCACCGGAAGCAAGGACATTGCACTCACAATTAATGGAACTACCGTTACGGTAACAACAACCGCAACAATCGCAACAGATGTCGCTTCACTTGTTGCTGACATTAATGATGATGTTGACGGTGTAACAGCAGTTGCCGGAACAAGTTCAAGCGCTGGAAAAATCTCCCTCACTTCCGATGATGGAAAAGACCTTGAAATCGAGCTCGTTTACGATGGTTCGGACGTTACTTCAAGCAAGGTAACAACCTCAAGCGACGGTGTTTATGCTGGAGTAGCTGTATTCCACCAAAACGCATTTATGGATTCTCGTGGTTGCTATGTAGCCAAAGAAGCCGTAAACGTAATGGAGAAGGGATATATTTGGGTTGCTCTTGCAAGCGGTGTGACACCAACAGCAGAAAATTCCGCATATGTAACATCGGCCGGAACATTTACAACTGAATCAAGTGGCAATACACTTGTTGGAAAGTTTAAGTCCGGTTCTGAAACTGGTTCAAACAATGACGCTATTGCTCTTGTTTCACTTGACTAAGGGCAAAAGGAGATAGACGATGAAAACAGGAATTAACCCCATGCGCCTTGATTCAAATGAATCCGCATTTTTTAACCGTGAGCTTTTGTATGTAAAGACAAAGGCTTATGATGCAAGACTCGCTGAATTGAAGGGTCTTTCACTTATCCCAATTTCAACTGAAGCTGGAGCAGGTGTAAATGAAATTGCATTTCAGCAGTATCGTGGCGTTGGTTTTGCAAAAATCATCGCTGATTATGCGAAAGACTTCCCTCGTGTTGATGTTTACGGTGAAGAGAAATCCGTAAAGGTCAAGGGAATTGGTGACAGCTATGGCTATTCCATCACTGAAATTCGCCAGTCACAGAGAGCGGGAAAAAACCTTGACCAGCGAAGGGCATTAACTGCTCGTCGTGCCCATGACGAACAGATGAATAGAATGTCTTTGAAGTCCGATGCCGTCAATGGTACAAACGGACTTCTTGACTATCCGGGAATCACAGAAGT
>JAZNGL010000116.1:0-8971 GCA_045576435.1 Clostridia bacterium | reverse complement strand
CAGGGCGGTAAGTTTATTCTGAGAATTGAGGATACCGACCAGGAAAGATATGTTGACGGGGCGGTTGAAGTTATTTATAGAACAATGAAAGACACCGGACTCATTCATGATGAGGGTCCGGATGTTGGCGGTGATTATGGTCCATATGTTCAGAGCGACAGACGAGGCATATATAAGGAATATGCAGAAAAGCTTGTTGAAACAGGTCACGCTTATTATTGTTTCTGTGACAAGGAGCGCCTTGAGGATTTGAGACAGCGCCAGACTGCAATGAAGGTGCCAACAAAATATGATGGTTTATGCAGTAAGCTTTCAAAAGAGGAAATTGCTGAAAAACTGAATTCAGGAGTTCCTTATGTAATAAGACAGAAAATGCCTAAATATGGCAAAACATCATTCCAAGACGAGGTTTTTGGCGAGATTTCGGTTGATAATGCAATTCTTGATGATAATGTTTTGCTTAAAGCAGATGGTCTACCAACATATAACTTTGCAAATGTTATCGATGACCACCTTATGGGAATAACACATGTAATTCGTGGTAGTGAATATCTTTCATCAACACCAAAATATAATTTGCTTTATGAGGCATTTGGTTGGGAGATTCCAACATATATCCATGTTTCACCGGTTATGAAGGATAGCAGCACAAAGTTGTCAAAACGCCATGGCGATGCATCGTATGAGGATTTTATCGAAAAAGGATATCTTAAAGAAGCAATTGTGAACTATATAGCACTTCTTGGCTGGGCACCGGGTAACGAAAAAGAAAAGTTCACAATGGATGAGCTGATTGAGGCTTTTGATATAAAGGGAATAAGCAAGTCTCCTGCTATTTTTGACGAAAAGAAGCTGGCTTGGCTTAATGGTGAATATTTGAGAGAGTTGAGCTTGGAGAAATTCCACGAGATGGCTTTGCCTTTTTATGAGGGCGTTATCAATAACCCAAGTATTGATTTAAAAGAGGTTTCGGCACTTTTGCAACCAAGATGTGAAAAACTTTCTGATATTCCTGAGCAGGTAGACTTTTTTGATGCTTTGCCACAATATGATAATGAACTTTATACTCACAAGAAAATGAAAACAACACCAGAAAACTCACTTGAAGCTTTGAATGAGGTTTTGCCGGTTCTTGAGGGAATTTCGGATTGGACAAAGGAAAATATACACGATTCTTTGATTGCTCTTGTTGAGAAACTTGAGCTTAAAAACGGTAGAATTCTTTGGCCGGTGCGTGTTGCAGTTTCGGGAAAGGCTTTCACTCCGGGTGGAGGCGTTGAACTTGCGTATATTCTTGGTAAAGATGAAACAATAAAGCGTATTAAATCGGGAATAGAACAACTTTCAAAATAAAAAGACGAGAATTTAATTTCGAGAGGATGAAAAAAATGGATATTTCAACAAAATTTTCAGATAGAGTAAAACATTTAGAAGCGTCTGCAATAAGAGAAATTTTCAAGCTTCTTGCAAAGCCGGGAATTATAAGCTTTGCGGGAGGTGCTCCTGATGCTGCGTTGTTTCCTAAAAAGGAGCTTGCAGAGATAGCAAAGGAGATTCTTGAAACAAAGGGAGAAACAGCACTTCAATATGGTATAACAGAAGGCTATGCCCCACTCAGAGAATGGGTGAAAAACAGACTTGTTGCTCAAAAAATATTAACTGAAAATGATGATGTCATAATAGTTAGCGGTGGTCAGCAGGGAATTGACCTTGCTTCGAAATCGTTGATAAATGCGGGAGATGGAGTGATTTGCGAAGAGCCAAGCTTTATTGGTGGATTAAATTCCTTCCGCTCATATAATGCAGAACTTTTTGGAGTTCCGGTTCTCTCGGATGGAATTGATGTTGAAAAGCTAGAAGAAACATTAAAGAAACATAACAACATTAAGCTTTTGTATACGATTTCAACTTTCCAGAATCCGTCAGGAATTACTATGTCGCTTGAAAAACGCAAAAAAGTGTTAGAGCTTGCGGATAAATATGATTTTCTTATATATGAAGATAATCCATATGGTGAGTTAAGATTCAAAGGTGAAGAGGTGCCAACCCTCAAATCAATGGACAAAAACGGTAGAGTAATATATTTTGGTTCATTTTCCAAGATTCTTGCTCCGGGAATGAGACTTGGATTCACAAGTGCAACACCAAAGCTCTTAGAACGAATGATAATCTGCAAGCAGGTTTCAGATGTTCACACTAACGTTTTGGCACAGATGGTTGCTTATGAATTTGTGAGCCGTTATTCAATTGATGAGCATATTGCAAAGCTCAGAAAGGTATATGGGGAAAAGTGCGAATTAATGATTTCTTGCATGGATAAATATTTTCCTGCAGAAGTTGAGCACACTTGTCCTGAGGGTGGCTTGTTTATTTACTGTACCATGCCTGAAAAATATGACAGCAGTGAGGTAATGAAAAAGGCACTTGAAAAAAATGTTGCATTTGTGCCGGGAACATCATGTATGATTGACGATAAGGCAAAATATAGCACATTTAGAATGAATTATTCGGCGGCTGATAAGGAAAGTATTGAAAAGGGAATCAAACAACTTGGTGAGGTTCTCTATGAAATTATGGAGGGATAAAGATGTCCGAGAATGCGACAACAACAGATGCTAAAAAGAGAATATTAAGCGGAATTCAACCATCCGGTGCTTTAACGCTTGGTAACTATGTGGGGGCGCTCCGCAATTGGGTTAAGCTTCAAAAAGAAGATAAATATGAAAGCTTTTATATGATTGCAGATTTGCATTCAATCACAGTAAGACAAGACCCAAAGGTTCTTCGCAAAAACTGTATGGATTTGCTTGCACTTTTTATTGCTTGTGGTCTTGATGGAGAAAAGGAACCAATATTCTTTCAATCACATGTTCCGGCACACACTCAACTTGGTTGGGTGCTTGATTGTAACACATATATGGGCGAGCTTTCAAGAATGACACAGTTTAAGGATAAAAGCCGGAAGCATGCTGATAATATTAATGCGGGATTATTTACATATCCGTCATTAATGGCGGCAGATATTCTGCTTTATCAGGCAGATTTAGTGCCTGTTGGCAAGGATCAGAAACAGCATCTTGAAATAACTCGCGATCTTGCAATGAGGTTCAATAATGCTTATAGTGAAACATTCAAAATTCCTGAGCCATATATTCCAAAGCTTGGTGAAAAAATAATGAGTCTTCAGGATCCTATGCAAAAGATGTCAAAGTCTGACCCTAACGAAAATGCATATATCTTATTGCTTGACCCAATTGACAAGGTTGTTAAAAAGATTAAGAGAGCAGTAACGGATTCGGGGTCAGAGGTTTGTTGCGGTGAAGGAAAAGAGGGTGTTGAAAACCTCATGAGTATTTACGCTGCAGTGACAGGAAAGACTATGGACGAAATAACCATAGAATTTGCGGGCAGGGGATATGGTTATTTCAAATCTGCGGTTGCAGAAGCGGTTGCTGAAACCTTGAAACCGATTCAGGAAAAATATGAGGATTTAATGAAAAATAAGGATTATTTGGAACAGATATACAGAAGCGGTGCAGAACGTGCAAATTATACCGCTCGAAAGACAATATCAAAGGTATATAGAAAGATAGGTTTCATTCAGCCATAATATAAAAATTAAAATGTCATATGGCAATAGGAGGGGTAAGACAGATGATCACGAACGGTAATATATATATTCTTTTAGCGTTAGCTGTAGCGTTTTTGATTTCATTTTCTTCAACGCCAACAGTTATTGCACTTGCAAACAAAATTAATGCGCTTGATATTCCAAAAGATGAGCGTCGTGTTCATAAAAAACCAATTCCGCTTATTGGAGGTCTTGCAATTTTTTATGGCTTTGTAATAAGTGTAATGTGTTTTGCGGTGATAGATAATGAAACAATGGGTATTTTAATTGGTTCACTTATTATGGTGACCGTTGGCGTGATTGACGATATGCGCGATTTAAATGCGAAGGTTAAGCTTTTATTCCAGATTATTGCCGCAGGAATCGTTGTTTATTGCGGAATTGATATGGAATATATTGCAAATCCGTTTGCAAAGTGGTTTGGAACACCATATATCAATTTAGAATTTTGGTCAGTTCCCATAACGGTGATTTGGATAATAGGTGTTACAAATGCAGTTAATCTTATTGATGGTCTTGATGGACTTGCGGTTGGCGTTTCGTCAATAGCGTCTGTTGCGCTCCTTTCACTGACTTTGGTTTCACGCAACCTGAATATTGCAATAATAACTGCGGCACTTGCCGGGGCAGGCTTTGGGTTTTTACCCTATAACTTTAATCCGGCAAAAATATTTATGGGCGACACAGGCTCAACATTTTTAGGCTTTGTTCTGGCGTGCGTATCAGTTCAGGGTATAATGAAAACGTATGCATTAATTTCGTTTGCGGTACCTGTTTTAATTTTGGGTCTTCCTATATTTGATACGATATTTGCAATACTCAGACGATTGCTCACAGGAAGGTCAATAATGTCTCCGGATAGAGGACATTTGCATCACAGATTATTGGACATGGGCTTTTCGCAACGTCAAACAGTTACTATTTTATATACATTAACAAGCATATTATGTTTAACGGCGTTGGTTATATCAATTAAAGATGCTTTCAGAGGACTTATATTGGTGGGTGCAGTCTTAGGAATCTTATTAGTTAGCCTTGCTGTTATAGAGCCAAAGAAAGAGAATACTTCAAAAGATGAGGAGAATAAAAATGAGTAAAATTAAGGTTATGACAATTTTTGGAACACGACCTGAAGCGATCAAGATGGCACCACTTGTTAAGGAACTGGAAAAAAACAGTGATAAAATTGAGTCGATTGTTTGCGTAACCGCACAACACAGACAGATGCTGGACCAAGTTCTTGAAATTTTTGATATAAAACCTGACTATGATTTAAACATAATGAAAGACAGACAAACACTTATCAGCATTACAACAAGAGGTCTTGAGGGTCTTGATGCTGCAATGAAGGAAGCAAAGCCTGATATAGTTCTTGTTCATGGTGACACATCCACAACGTTTGTTGGAAGTCTTGCAGCGTTTTATAATCAGATTTGTGTTGGTCATGTTGAAGCAGGGCTCAGAACATATGATAAATATTCTCCATATCCTGAAGAAGTTAACAGAAGGTTGACAGGAGTTATTGCAGATATGCATTTTGCGCCAACAGAGAGAAATAAAAATAATCTTCTGCTTGAAAATGTTAGCGAGAACACTATTTATATTACGGGAAATACGGTTATTGACGCGTTAAAGACCACGGTTTGCGCAAATTATGAGTTTAAAGACGAAACCTTGGCGTCAATGAATTGGGATAATAAAAAAGTTATTGTTATGACAGCACATCGCCGTGAAAATCTTGGCGAACCACTTAAAAATATATGCAGAGCCGTTAAGAGAATTGTTGAGGATTTTGAGGATGTTGAGGTTGTTTATCCTGTTCATCTTAATCCTGCAGTTCGTGAGGTTGCATATGATATTTTGGGCAATATGGATAGGGTTAAATTAATTGAACCTGTTAATGCAGATGAACTTCATAATGCAATTAGCAGAGGCTATATGGTTATGACGGATTCAGGCGGACTCCAGGAGGAGGCACCATCACTCGGAAAGCCTGTGCTTGTTATGAGAAATGAAACCGAACGTCCTGAGGCAGTTGATGCTGGAACAGTTAAAATTGCCGGAGTTGATGAAAATGTGATTTATGACATGGCAAAGGAATTAATATGCGATGAGACAGCATATAATGCTATGGCAAAGGCAGTTAATCCATATGGCGATGGTTTTGCGTCTGAACGTATTGTTAAAGCAATTATAGAAAAATTTGAAAAATAATATGTAACAATATAGGGGAAATATTTTATGAAAAAATATTATATTGAAAAAACAGATAAAAAAGATATTTCAATAGAGGATAGTTTTTGGAATGAAATTGAATCTTTGAAGATTGATGAATTTCCTTGGGATGGTTTCGAAACCAATATTCACACAACAGCAAAGCTGGTTTATTCGGATGAGGCACTTACAGTTCGCTTTGAAACTGACGAGAAAAACTTAAGAGCCTGTACGAGAAATGATGGCGAGCCTGTGTGCATAGATAGTTGTATTGAATTCTTCTTTGGACCTGCCGACAGAACTAAATATATTAATGTAGAAATAAATCCATTGGGCGCAATGGTTTTAGGAAAAAATGGTACGGTGGGAAGAGAAAGATATAATAATGGGAGAGAAATCCTGGATGTTACCAGCTTGATATCTAAAAAAGCATGGATGCTTCAGGTTTCAATACCTTTTGATTTTATTAAAGAGAATATTGGTGAAATAGGCAAAAATTTTGCAGGTAATTTTTATAAATGTGGAAGTGACACAGGGCATAAACATTATATATGTTGGAATTATGTTGAAACAGAACGCCCGAATTTTCATTCACCACAGTTTTTTGGGGATTTAATTTTTAATTAATATAATAAAATTTATAGAAATTAATTAGAGGCAACCTGGAAAAATAACAGTATTTTTATGGGTTTTGGGAATGTTTGAGCCAATTGTTAATAATTAACAAAACTTTCAAAAAAATTTTAGTATAATTTGTCATTAATACTTGACAAAATAAAATAAACTGGTTATAATAAATGTGTATGGTGATTATAAAGAGTAACATGTTTTAAATTTAGGATTTTTATATGACATTACATAGAAAGGGATATGTGCATGAAAAGATTAGTAGCTCTGTTACTTGTGGTTTCCGTGATATTCTCTAGCTTGTTTTTGATTTCTGCTTCAGCGACCGATGGAGTGGATGGAATACTTGCAATTAGCACAATTTCAAATGGTGAAGAATTTGTAACAGGAACGCCTATTCCTCTTGGTGTTACTTCAACATTTGCGCCGGAGGCTCTTTTAAGAGTTGATTTTTACGCAAATGGTTATAAACTTCCCGGAACATTGAAATTTGGAAAAGGTAGCTTAGCCTGGCAGAATGTAGCTGCGGGCGAATATATTGTGACAGCAGTTGGAACCTTTGATGATGGTTCTGTAACATCAGAGGCTGTAAATATAATAGTTAATGAAGATAATTTGCCGGCAGATGATAGTAGCTTGCCTGTTTTTGATGCAACAACTTCAATACCGGATGGAAGCACAGAGGTTTGTGTTGACCTCACTGCGTATTACATAAATTTCACAAGAGGTCTTGATGATTTTGTTGCAGCTGCAGAAAGCGTTCAAATGGTAAATAGTGCCGGAGAAGAGATAACAAGAATAAGTATTGAAGGTCAACCAGGATTTCTTAAAATTTTAATCCCGGATGCTACTTTGATGTTTAATGAAACATATACAGTTTCAATCGATCCAGCTAAAGCGACTTCATATAAGGGAGATGAACTTTCTAAAACAGAATGGAATTTTTCAACCGTTGCAAACAGTTGTTCAGAGGCAACTCCAATTCCGTCGATTGTTTATCCTGCCAATGATTCCTCTTTTACACCGGACAATTTTAAGCTTGTAGCAAAGGTGATTTTTACCAATCGGGTAAAAGATGTTAAATTTGTTAATGCGGATAATGACACTGTAATCGGAACAGCAGAACAAACAACCGGAAATGAGTGGCAGCTTGATAAAGCGATTGCAGAGACAGGAACATATAATATTAAAGCGGTTATTACATATGATGAAAGCTCAACAAGAGAAACTGAGGTAATTAACGTTACATTAGCTGAATCGATTGCTATAAAAGCACTTCATGGTATAGAAAATGGCGAAAGAATAATCATTAATGCTGAAGGCAAAACCCGCGAGGTTGGCCTTATTGATGCAAGCATGAAGGCTAAAACAGGTATTCATGCCGGTGGATCTGACTATACGGATACTTCGGTGATAACTCCAGGAAAATGGACGAATGCAACTGATATTTCATCAGTTAGTTTTGTGCTTGATGATGGCACACCTGTTGTTGATAGCGTGGCTCCGTTTGTTTATGATATGCCGATTGATGAGGTTGGCGCACACATCTTAAAAGTTACACAAACTGATATTTTGGGTGTTAAAACAGCCCTAGAGCCAGTTGCTTTTACTTGTGAATATGGTGATGTTATTGGCGGCTATGAGGTTGATTTTGATGAATTGCCTGTTGATAGTCAAGAAGATGCAAAACGTGCGATTTCTATATATCTTTCATACGTACATTCAGCATCGCATCCAGAATATGTCAACAAAGGAACAGGTGCGCAGGTTAAGAAAATAGGTGATAATAACTGGTTAAAAATACATCCATTCGAGATTGCTACTGCCAGTGCTGATGGAACAGGTAATTCTAAAGCAATAATAGAATTTATCCCTACATATACCGATGCAGAATATACTCCAAACACAGCGACTGAAATAAAGAATAAGAATAATGAAGATTATAATGTTACATATATTGAATTTGATCAATATTTAGTTGGTCCATCTATAGGAATAACGTCGGCTATTCAGTATGATACAGCTGTTTATGATAATACTACAAATAAAAATAATAAAAGATATTATTCTTTATTGAGCACACACAGAAATGGTATGCTAGCGAACTTAAATCCTGCTTGGCCGATTGTTGATCTCGATAGTGCTAATGACCCTGCAGCGGCTGGTTTTACAGGAATTGATAAAGATAAGGTTTCACACAACCTTTATAAGTTAGATTTCACAAATGACACTTGGACATATTATCTTAATGGCTATGAAGTTACACGTGGAGATTTGACTCCTTATAGTGACACTCAGGCAATATTTTCACTAACTCCATGGAATCAAAGACTGGGCACAAATTCAAGAATTTATTTTGACAACTTCAAGATGACAAACTATAACGTTTCAGGTTTTGGTGTTGAGTGGGATAACGAAACAGAAAAAGAAATCACAACAGAAACATCATTTGCAACTGCAATGAAAGCTCATAACTCATCAGCTGCAGCAAAGAGCCTT
>JAZNGL010000115.1:0-3069 GCA_045576435.1 Clostridia bacterium | reverse complement strand
GGTTGGATAAGAACCTTAAGAGCTTCAAAGAACTTTGGATTTATTGAGATTAACGATGGTTGGTTTTTTAAGAATGTTCAGGTTGTGATTGAGGAAGAAAAACTGAACAATTTCGCAGCGCTTTGCAAACTTAATGTTGGTGCATCTTTGCGAGTTGAAGGAATTTTGGAACTCACGCCTGATGCGAAACAACCTTTTGAAATCAAAGCAACTGAAGTTTTTGTTGAGGGCATGAGCACGCCGGATTATCCTCTGCAGAAAAAACGTCATTCATTTGAATACTTGAGAACGATTCCTCATTTGAGAGCAAGAACGAATACTTTTGCAGCAGTATTTCGTGTTAGGTCTGTGATTGCATATGCAATTCACAAGTTCTTTAACGAACGTGGTTTTGTTTATGTTCACACACCACTCATAACAGGTAGTGATTGTGAAGGCGCGGGTGAAATGTTCAGAGTAACGACTCTTGATATGGAAAATCTTCCTAAGACAGATGAAGGAAAGATTGATTATTCAGAGGACTTTTTCGGATGCGAAACATCTCTTACAGTAAGCGGACAGCTTGAAGGTGAAACTTTTGCTATGGCTTTTGGAGATATTTATACCTTTGGCCCAACATTCAGAGCAGAAAATTCAAACACAACACGTCATGCGGCAGAATTTTGGATGATTGAGCCTGAAATTGCATTTGCAGATCTTGCAGATGACATGAAGCTTGCAGAAGATATGCTTAAGTTTGTTATTAGATATGTTCTTGAAAATGCACCTGAAGAAATGGCATTTTTCAATAATTTTGTTGATAAAGGTTTGCTTGAAAGATTAAACAACATCCTTGAAAATGAATTTGGACATGTAACATATACTGAGGCAGTTGAACTTCTCAAAAAGAGCGGAAAAGAGTTCGAATATCCTGTTGAGTGGGGAATTGATTTGCAAACAGAACACGAACGCTATCTCACAGAAGAAGTTTTCAAAAAACCTGTGTTTGTGACGGATTATCCAAAAGAAATCAAAGCGTTTTATATGCGTCTTAATGATGATGGAAAAACTGTTGCTGCAATGGATTGTCTTGTTCCGGGAATAGGCGAGATAATTGGTGGTAGCCAGAGAGAAGAGCGCATAGATGTTTTGATTCGCAGAATGGAAGAGTCTGGGCTCAATCTTGATGATTATTCACACTATCTTGATTTAAGAAAATATGGTGGCACAAAGCATGCAGGGTTTGGACTTGGATTTGAAAGAGCCGTTATGTATCTCACAGGCATGGGCAACATCAGAGATGTTTTACCTTACCCAAGAACAGTAAACAATTTAGGCTAAGAAACAGGTGAAAAAACATGAAGTTTTTAATTTCGTTATTAATAATTTCAGGAATAGTAATTCTTATAAAGAGAACAAGTTTTATTTCAGCGTGGGCAAGCATATGTTTTCATCGTGGTGAAAACGAGAAAGCAATAAAAGTTTTTGCTTTTGCGGATAAAATAGGTACGGTTAGTCCTCAAAATTTATTTTCTTATGGATATATTCTTCTCAGAGTGGGGAATACCCCAAAAGCAAGAGAAGTTTTAACCAGAGCTTCTCTATCAACCTCAAAACCGTTGCTAAAGCAACAAATAAAAGGCATATTAGCGCTTGTGGAATGGAAAGAAAATAACATTTCGTTGGCAATTGAAATGCTTGAGGATGCAATATCAGAGTTTAAAATTACAACATTTTATCAGAATCTTGGACTTTTATATGTTATAAATGGTGATAAAGAGAAGGCTCTTGAATTCAATCTTGAAGCATATGAATATAATAGTGAAGATATGATAATTATGGATAATCTTGCTGAATCATATGCTCTTTGCGGCGATTTTGAAAAGGCAAAGGAAGTTTATGAAAAACTTCTTGAACTTGAACCACATTTCCCTGAAGCTTACTATGGCTATGGTCTTGTTTTAATCAAGATGGGAGAAAAAGAAAGAGGAATAGAGTTTATTCGTCAGTCTTTGGA
This sequence comes from Clostridia bacterium, assembly GCA_045576435.1. Lineage (GTDB taxonomy): Bacteria > Bacillota > Clostridia > Monoglobales > Monoglobaceae > CAKSIW01. The sequence continues at coordinate 1,073 of JAZNGL010000115.1, read as the reverse complement.
TAAACGTTTCAGTTTTCTTAGTGTTAAATCTCATGAAGAAGTGGAAGAAATGCTGAATAACATTATTTCTGGTGTTTAAATTCATGTGATTGTGTAATTTCAAACAAAATTATCTTCGATGTGCTTGTTGTGATTTTTGCGCATCGAAGATTTTTATAATTTAAATTTAGAAACATCTATAGAAATTGTGAAAACATAAAGAAATTTTATAAAATCTGTTGAAATTCTCAAACAAGTATGTTATAATTGAGAGCAGTGTTCAAAGAACATCTTTTTGAAAACTTAAAAATTAATATTTGCACCTGTGGCGGAATTGGCAGACGCGCACGGTTCAGGTCAAGTCCACTGTGTGATGGATTGGTTAAATCGGTTTTATCCGTTTTAATATTGAGGGTTAAGCGATTTTTGCTCCCCCTCGGATTCCCTCGTCCGTGTAAAAATTCAGAGGTAAAACTTAATATGCAGGTATGGCGGAATTGGCAGACGCGTATGGTTCTGCTCGCGTCATATCGGTGAAAAGTGATTGAATTCGGTTTAACCGTTTTCATATTTGAGGATTAAGCGGTTTTGCTCCTCCTCGGGGTTACCTCTCCCGTGTAAAAATTACGAGGTTATAATTTAATATGCGGATATGGCGGAATTGGCAGACGCGCATGGTTCAGGTCCATGTGAAAGCGATTTCATGCAGGTTCAAGTCCTGTTATCCGCACCATTTTCCTAAGTGCTTACGAGATTGCTCCCGTAAGCACTTTTTCTTTAATTCTTCACTTCTACAAGTGGTATTGGTTTGTAATCTCCGTTGTGTGCAAGGGTTACATTTCCATCGTCATCAAATATCTCTCCGTACTCACCGAATGGTGCGTTCATTACTATCACCAGGGCTAGCTCGTTGTTCTCCATATCGAGAACTATGATTTCCTTTACGAGAAGCCTTAGGTTTACATTGCTGATTGCACCTTCCGCTATGATTCCGTCAAGTATATCGATGCTTTCCTTGATTTCTTTCTTCCGCTTTTTAACCGTCTGCTCCATATTCAGTATGTCTTGAATTTTTGTTTTGAGGTTTTCGATTT
>JAZNGL010000114.1:0-2435 GCA_045576435.1 Clostridia bacterium | reverse complement strand
ATTTCTCTTAACAAACCATTTTTAATAATTATGTTTTTAATCGCAGTTGTTCAGGTGGTTATGACATATTTTGGAGGCGTTGTTTTAAGAACAGCAGGACTAATGCCAAATGAGTGGCTTGTTGCACTTATTCCTGCAATTTTAATTGTGCCCGTTGATATTTTCAGGAAACTTATTACAGATAAAAAACCAAAAAAATCTTAAATTAATTATTTTTCCTAAATTATTAAAAAATTTATTGCAAATTTTCAAAAATATGGTATACTATTTATTGGTATTTAAAAAAGCTTTATACGGGGGAAAATAAAATGAACTTTAAGGTCGGGTTTGATAATGAGAGATATATAAAATTACAGTCTCAATATATAACAGAGAGGATAAATAAGTTTGGCGGCAAGCTCTATCTGGAACTTGGCGGCAAGCTCTTTGACGATTTTCATGCAGCCAGAGTTCTCCCCGGATTTATGCCCGACAGTAAAATCAAAATGTTGATGAGCCTTCGTGATGAGCTTGAAATTGTTATTGCCATAAGTGCTATGGATATTGTGAAAAATAAAATCAGAAGCGATTATAACATAACTTATGATTTGGATACTTTAAGACTTATTGACGCTTTTCGTGATATAGGATTTTTGGTTGGAAGCATTGTTATAACCCAATATAACGGTCAACATGCAGTTGATGTTTTCAAGAAAAAACTTGAAAAGCTTGGAATGAGGGTATATTTGCATTATCCCATCGAGGGATATCCAACCAATGTTGAGCTTATTGTTAGTGATGAAGGCTATGGAAAAAATGAATATATTGAAACAAGCAGACGCTTGGTTGTTGTCACAGCGCCGGGCCCCGGTAGTGGAAAGATGGCAACATGTCTTTCTCAGCTTTATCACGAAAATTTGCGTGGCGTGAAGGCGGGATATGCTAAATTTGAGACATTTCCAATCTGGAATCTTCCGCTTAAGCATCCTGTTAATCTTGCGTATGAAGCTGCAACAGCGGACCTCAACGATATAAATATGATTGACCCGTTTCATTTGAGCGCATATAATTTATCATCAATAAACTATAACCGCGATATTGAAATTTTCCCTGTTTTGAACACAATTTTTGAAAAAATTCTTGGTGAAAGTCCTTATAAATCTCCAACAGATATGGGCGTTAATATGGCAGGTAATTGTATTTTTGATGATGAAATTGTTTGCGAGGCGGCAAGAGGCGAGATTGTGAGAAGATATTATCACACTCTTTGCGATAGTGTTAAGGGCTTGGTTGAAAAAAGTGCAGTTATGAAGCTTGAACTGATTATGAAACAGGCCAAGGTTTCTGTTGAAGACAGAAAATGCGTTATAGCGGCAAATGAAAAGGCAGAGGCAACGGGCGAACCTGCTGTTGCAATAGAATTAAACAACGGAAAAATTGTCACAGGAAAGACCTCATCTTTGCTTGGCGCATCATCTGCGGCATTGCTTAATGCGCTGAAGGTGCTTGCTGATATTGATGATGATATTGAACTCATATCTCCTGCAATAATTGAGCCGGTGCAAAATCTTAAAGTCAACCATCTTGGTAACAGAAATCCAAGACTTCACACCGATGAAATTTTAACAGCGCTTTCAATTTGTGCGACCATGGATGAAAATGCAAGACGTGCACTCGATATGATTGACGAGCTGAAATATGCACAAGTTCATTCAACGGTTATTTTGTCTCAGGTTGATAGCCAATTGTTCAAGAAATTGAAGATGGAGTTAACTCAAGAACCTGTTTATCAGTCGAAAAAACTTTATCAAAAATAAAATTAAAAATTTTGCTAAATCTATTGACATATTGGGAAACATGTGTTATACTAATTTAGTCGCATGTGAGATGTGACTAATAAATGGAGAGGTGTCCGAGTGGTTTAAGGAGCTAGTCTTGAAAACTAGTGATGCGAAAGCACCCAGAGTTCGAATCTCTGCCTCTCCGCCATTTTTTTATATATATGTTTTTTAAATTCGGAGAAGTACTCAAGAGGCCGAAGAGGCGCCCCTGCTAAGGGTGTAGGTCGTTAACGCGGCGCGAGAGTTCAAATCTCTCCTTCTCCGCCAAAAAAAGCACAAAGAAATGTGCTTTTTTTTGTTTTGCAAAAACTTCACATAACACTTAAAATTTTTCAATTTATGATAAAATGATTATATTAATTGTTTTAGACAATATAACACAAAGTAAGAACAAGGGGATATAATGAGCGATATATCAAATGTTAAAAAGCAAGCATCATTTGATGCTTGCTTTTTCATGTTTGAAATTATTCCTTTTCAACTGCTTTAAATTCGCAAGGTCCAAGAACAAATTTCTTTTTGTGGGTTCCATAGTCGATTGTTGCAACAATATCGCAATCAAAATCGGTATTGAGAAGATATACCTTGTCGCCCTCATAAACTGAAAATCTGAGT